>URRX01000025.1 GCA_900550345.1 uncultured Anaerococcus sp.
CTATAATTAGATTTTATAATAGCTTTATATATCTTATAATCTATGACCTTACCCTTATCATTAATTTTCATTTTTAAACTTAAAGATAGTCTATTTTCATCAGGATTTAATGAACATATACCATTTGATAATTCTTCAGGTAGCATTGGAAGAACTAAATTATAAAGGTAAGTTGAGTTTCCTCTTTTGTATGCTTCTTTATCAATTTCACTTTTTTCTTTTACATAATGACTCACATCAGCTATATGTACATATAGTATGTAATCTTCATTATCTTTTTCAATTGAAATTGCATCATCAAAATCTTTTGAATCTCTACCATCAATAGTTACTGTGAAAAGATCTCTTAAGTCCTCTCTATTTTTAACTTTGTTTAAATCTACATCTTTTTCTATAAATACCGCTTCTTTTTTAACTTTTTTGGAGAAATTTTCTCTTAATCCATGAGATTTTACTATTGACATCAAATCTACATTTGCATCATCTTTATTTCCTAAAACTTCTACTATCTTTCCTTCGGGAGATCCTTTTTTTGGATAATCTATTATCTCAACAAGTACCTTATCGTTAGTTTTAGCTTTTTTTGAATTTTTTTCATCAACATATATATCAGAAGAAATATTATTAGTATCACTAATAACAAAACCAAAGCCCTTATTTTTTTGATAAAGTCCAACAATCTTATTAGCATTTCTTTCGATAATTTCAACTACTTTTCCTTCGGCATTTTTCCCAAATTCTTTATTTTTTATTATTTTAATCCTGACCCTATCTAAGTTATTTGCAGTATTTAGATTGTTTGCTGAAATAAATACATCTTCATAGTCATTATTATCTGAAATAAAAAATCCATATCCGCCTTGAGCTAAATTTATCTCTCCAATCAAAGATTTATCTTCTTTACTTAAAGGGTGAATTTTATTTTTTGAACTTATTTTAATTTCATTATCTTTTGCAAGCTTTTTTATAATCTTTTTTACATCTTTTTTTATATACTTATCACAATCCAAATACTTTAGCATTTCTTTTATAGTCATTGGTTTGTAATTTTCATCATTTACTATATTTAAAATTAAATCTTTAAAATTCATATTTTCTCCTATAAAAAAAGAGGCTAGTAAAAGCCTTTTTAATCTTTCTTACAAATTAAAAAACTTTACTAAACCCCTTAGCTTATTGCAAGTAGTATTATGCTTAATAAAAATAGGACAACTCCTGCAAAAATTACAACTTTATCTAACATTTCATTTTTTGATCTATGAGCGCTTCTACCAAATACATTTGTTTCTTGACCTGCAAGTGTACCTAGTCCATCAGTTTTTGGTTCTTGTAAGGTTACAGCTATAACCAAAACTACAGAAGCTATCATCAATAATACTGATAATACTGTTGTCATCTGACACCTCCGTTTTCATACTTCTTAATAATATCACAAAAATACAATTATTACAATAAAAAAGAGGGGCTTAGTAATATTTTACCCCTCTATTTATTATTTTATAAAATTATTTATTAATGTTATAAAATGCTTTTAGTCCTTTAAATTGTGCTGTATCAAATAATTCATCTTCTATCCTTAGAAGTTGGTTGTATTTTGCAACTCTATCTGTTCTTGATGGAGCTCCTGTTTTAATTTGTCCAGCATTTACAGCTACTACTAAATCAGAAATTGTTGTATCTTCTGTTTCACCAGATCTGTGAGAAACTACTGCAGTATATCCTGCTTCTTTTGCCATTTCAATAGCATTTAAAGTTTCTGTTAATGAACCGATTTGGTTTACTTTTATAAGAATTGAGTTAGCAACTCCTTCTTTAATTCCTTTTTCAAGTTTTTTAGTATTTGTTACGAATAAGTCATCACCTACTAATTGAACTTTTTTACCAAGTCTTTGTGTAAGTTTTGCCCATCCTTCCCAGTCATTTTCATCTAAACCATCTTCGATAGAAATAATTGGGTATTTTTCTACTAATTCTTCTAACCAGTCGATCATTTCATCTTCTGTCTTAACTGTACCTTCTCCATCTAAGTGATATTTTCCATCTTCTTTATTGTAAAATTCACTTGAAGCACAGTCCATAGCAATATAAACATCTTTTCCTGGTTCATATCCTGCTTCTTTTATTGCTTCGCAGATAATTTCTAGAGCTTCTTCATTTGATTTTAAGTTTGGAGCAAATCCACCTTCATCACCTACAGCTGTGTTGTAGCCTTTTGATGAAAGAACTTTTTTAAGATTGTGGAATACTTCTGCTCCCATTTGTAGAGCTTGAGAAAAGCTTTCAGCTCCAAGTGGGAAAATCATAAATTCTTGGATATCTACAGAGTTATCAGCGTGTTCTCCACCATTTAAAATATTCATCATTGGTGTTGGAAGAAGTTTTGCATTTGTTCCTCCAATATAATTATAAAGTGAAACGCCTTGTTCATCTGCAGCTGCTTTTGCTACTGCTAAAGATACACCAAGGATTGCATTTGCACCTAATTTTGCTTTGTTTTCTGTTCCATCAAGTTCTATCATTGCTCTATCAACACCGATTTGATCAGAAACATCATATGTGAATTCTAATTCTTCAGCAATTACTTCATTTACATTTTCTACTGCTTTAAGAACAGATTTTCCTAAATAATAATCTTTATCTCCATCTCTAAGTTCAACAGCTTCCCATTCACCTGTTGAAGCACCTGATGGTACACTTGCTCTTCCGAATCCGCCTTCTTCTGTAGTAACTTCAACTTCTACAGTTGGGTTTCCTCTTGAATCTAAAATTTGTCTAGCATATACACTTGTAATTAAGCTCATCTTATTCTCCTTATATTATAATTATTTTTTATGATTAACTAATTGTTCAAAATCTTCTGCTTTAAGGCTTGCTCCACCTATAAGACCGCCATCAATATTTTCTTTAGCTAAAAGTTCTTTAACATTAGCTGGTTTCATTGATCCACCATATTGAATTCTAATCTTTTGAGAAGATTCTTCACAGAAAGCTTCTTTTATATAGTTTCTGATAAATAAACACATATCGTCAGCATCTTCTGCTGAAGCAGTTTTTCCAGTTCCTATAGCCCAAATTGGTTCGTATGCGATAATAACTTTTGTAATATCAGAACCTTCAATTCCATTTAGGTCTTTTTCAAGTTGATCTTTTACTTTTTCTTCTTGTTTGTTTGCTTCTCTTTCTTCTAATGTTTCACCAACACAAAGAATAGGTACTATATCATGATCTAAAGCAGAAATAACTTTTTTATTTATTAATTCATCATCTTCATTAAAATATTCACGTCTTTCAGAATGACCTAATATTACATAATCTACTTTTATGTCATTTAACATTTTTGGAGAAATTTCTCCTGTAAAAGCTCCACTTTCTTCATAGTGCATATTTTCAGCACCAAATTTTATATCAGAATCTTTTAATATTTCACTTGCTAATAAAAGGTCAATTGCTGGTACACAAACTCCCTTTTCAACGCTTTCATCAAGATCAAGTTTTACTAACTCTTCTAGCAAAGATTTTGCTTCGCTAGGTGTCATATTCATTTTCCAGTTTCCAACTATTACTGGTGTACGCATATTCACTCCTTATTTTTCGTCAATACAATCTATTCCTGGTAGAGTTTTTCCTTCTAAAAATTCAAGACTTGCTCCACCACCAGTTGATACGTGAGTAATTTTATCTTTATATCCTGCTTCTTCTATAGCAAGGGCACTGTCTCCACCACCAACTATTGTTGTTGCAGAAGAATCTGCTAAAGCTTTTGCTACTTCGTTTGTACCATTAGCAAATATTTTAACTTCAAATACTCCCATAGGTCCATTCCATACAACTGTTTTTGCTTTCTTTATAATATCAGCATATTCTTTTGCAGTTTTTGGTCCTATATCTAAAGCTTCTTTGTCTGTTGGAATATTATCTATTTCAACAATTTCAGTTTCTGCATCATCCTTAATTTCATCTGCTATAACAACATCTTTTGGTAAAAGTATTTTTACATTGTTTGCTTCAGCTTTTTTAATTAATTCTAGTGAGAGATCCATCTTATCTTCTTCAAGTAAAGATTTACCAATTTCTTTTCCTTGAGCTTTTAGGAATGTATAAGCCATTCCTCCACCTATTAAAATATAATCAACTTTTGAAATTAAGTTTTCAATTACACCGATTTTATCTGAAACCTTAGCACCACCTAGGATTGATACAAATGGTCTTTCTGGATTTTCAAGAGCTTTTCCCATTATTTCAATTTCTTTTTCAATTAAAAATCCTACAGCACTTTCAAGATTATTTGCAACACCAACATTTGATGAATGAGCTCTGTGGCTTGTACCAAATGCATCATTTACAAATAAATCTGCAAGAGAAGATAATTCTTTAGCAAATTCTGGATCATTTTTTGTTTCTCCAGCTACATATCTTGTGTTTTCTAGTAATGCTAATTCACCATTTTCAAGCTTTGAAACTTCTTCTTTAACTTTTTCATCAACTACTGTATCAGATGGAAGAAAATGGAATTTTTCTCCATAATGATTTTCTAACCAACTAGCTACTGGTTTTAATGAAAATTCTGGTTTTGCTTCTCCCTTTGGTCTTCCCAAATGGCTCATTAATATAACTTTAGCGTTATTTTCTAGTAAATAATCAATTGTTGGAAGAGCAGCTTTTATCCTTGTATCATCAGAAATTGTATTTTTTCCATCTTTTGATAATGGAACATTGAAATCAACTCTTACAAGAACTTTTTTTCCGTCTACATTTAAGTCTTTTACAGTTTTTTTATTCATAATTCTCCTCTAAAAAAAGGCGAGAATTATATCTCGCCCGTTAACTCTTAAAGATTTGCTAAGTAATCAAGTGTTCTAACTAGGTTAGATACATATCCCATTTCATTGTCATACCATGCAACAGTTTTAACAACTTGAGTTCCATTTGCTCCTTCAACTATTTTTGTAAGTTGAGAATCAAATACTGAACCTGCTGGGTATCCTACTATATCGCTTGATACAACATCATCTTCTGTATAAGCAAATGCATCTGATGAGTATTTTTTCATTGCTGCATTAACTTCTTCAACAGTAACTTTCTTTTCAAGTACTGAGTAAAGTTCTGTGATTGATCCAGTAATTGTAGGAACTCTTAATGCTGATCCATCAATTTTTCCTTCTACTTCTGGAAGTACTTTACCTACAGCTTTAGCAGCTCCTGTTGATGCTGGAATTGTATTTTGTGCAGCAGCTCTTCCGCCTCTTAAATCTTTTTTACTTGCTGGTGTATCTTGGATAGCTTGTGTTGCTGTATAAGCATGAATTGTTGACATTTGTCCAGAAACAAATCCAAATTCATTTTTCAATACGTTAACCATTGGTGCTAAACAGTTAGTTGTACAGCTTGCTCCTGAAACTACTGTTTCTGATCCATCAAGAATTTCATGGTTTACACCATATACGATTGTTTTTAAGTCACCTTTTCCTGGTGCAGAAATTAGAACTTTTTTAGCTCCAGCTTTGATATGTGCTTCAGCTTTTTCTTTTTCTGTAAAGAATCCAGTACATTCAAGTACTATATCAACACCTAAATCTTTCCAAGGTAAATCTTCTGGATTTCTTTCAGCAAATACTTTAATTTCTTTACCGTTTATTTTAAATCCATCATCTGTTAGTTCAGCATCTCCGTTGAATCTTCCTTGAGCTGTATCATATTTGAATGCATATAATAAACCTTTTTTGTCGATAAGGTCATTAATTGCAACTACTTCGATATTTTCTTCTACTTCAGAAATTCTTCTAAGTGTAAGACGTCCTATTCTTCCAAATCCATTAATAGCTACTTTTGTTGTCATTATTTCCTCCTAAGTGCTTTCTCAATGTGTTTTACAATATTTATTTTACTAATTGACGATTTTTTGTCAAGTTAGTTCTACCAATTACCATTTTCGATGTATTTGTTTGCCATTTCACTTGCAATACATCCATCACTAGTAGCTGTTACCATTTGTCTAATTTTTTTAACTCTAGTGTCTCCTACTGCAAATACACCTTTTACATTTGTTTTCATATCTTCATCTGTTGGTATATAACCATTTTCAAGATTTATTTGATCTTTAAATAAGTCAGTTTGTGGAATATTGCCTATATATATAAATACCCCAATTGGACTATTATCATCATTTTTTACTGATTCTAATTCTCCTGTTTTTGTATTTTTTAAAATTAATTCTTTTACCTCAGTATCTCCTTTAATTTCGTTTACTGTATAGTTAAGTAAAAAATTAATTTTTTCATTTTCTTTACATCTATCTATTACTGTTTGACTTGCTCTTAGTCCTTCTCTTCTGTGAATTATATTTACACTTTTTCCAAATTTTGTTAAATATAAGGCTTCTTCTAGAGCAGCTTCACCGCCTCCAACTACATAAATATCTAATCCTTGGTAAAATGGACCATCACAAGTTGAACAATATGATACTCCTAGATTTGCAAATTCTTTTTCACCTTTTACATTTAATTTTCTGTGACTTGCACCTGTTGATAGAATAACAACTTTTGCTTCATAAACTTCATCTTTTGTATAAACCTTTTTTATATCAGAAGTTAAATCTACTTTTGTTACTTCTTGGTATTTTATATCACAAAATTGTTTTGCTTGTTCTTCCATTCTTTCGGACAAGGCTAGCCCACCAGCGCCTTTCATTGAACCTGGATAATTTTCTACATGTTCTGTTGTGGCAATTTGTCCACCAGAAATATCTTTTTCTAAAATTAATGTTTTTAATTTTGCTCTTCCTGCATAAAGGCCAGCTGTAAGTCCTGCAGGACCTGCTCCTATAATTATTACATCTAACATTTAATCACCTCTATTATATTTTAAAATCATTTTGTCTTAGTCCCTCATATAGGACAATTGAAACTGAATTTGCCAAATTTAAGGACCTATCTAATTTTTTTGTCATTGGAATTGTATAAATTCTATCTTTATATTTTTCTAAAATTTTCTTATCAATTCCTTCTTTTTCTCTACCAAAAATAAAAAAATCTCCATCTTTGTATGAAATATCGGCGTAATTTTTATCACTACCTGTCTCAATTAGGTATAAATTTTTATCTTTTACATAGGAAAAAAATTCTTCTAATGAATCATGTACTACTAAATCTAGTTTATCCCAATAATCTATTCCTGCTTTTTTTAAGCTTTTATCAGAAAAATCAAATTTAAATGGTCTAACAAGATGAAGTCTAGATTCAGTTAAAACACATGTTCTTGAAATATTCCCAACATTTCCTGGATGCTCTGGTGAAATTAATACTATATTAAACATGAGAATTTTTCTCCAAAACTAAATTTATTGCATCTACAAGGCCAAAATTATCATTTGTAGAAACTACAAAATCAGAAATTTCTTTGACCTTATCAATTGCATTTTCTATTGCAAATGACATTCCAACATTTTCAAGCATAGGAATATCATTATCTTGATCACCTATTGCTGCCATTTCTTCTTTACTTATACCCAAAAGATAACTAATTTCACTTAATCCATTAAATTTATTTACGTTTTTTTGCATTATTTCAATCATTCCATATGATGAAGTTGTAGCATAAAGTCCCATCTCAGAAACTTTTTCTAATATCATATTTCTTTTTTTTGAATCATTTTTATCAAGGAATATTTGAAACTTAAATGCCGAATTTTTTCTTAATTTTAATTCTTTTAATGGATTTGTTGAAAATGAAAAATTAACTTGATAGTTCATTCCATAAGATGAATCTTTTTCTAAATGATCAAATCTTTCATGACACATTCTATTTGAATAATATGTATCTAGATCATAAAATTGAAAAAATAGTTTGTTTTCTTGGCTAAAATTTATCAATTCTTCAACTTCTTCATATTTTAAGGGATTTTGATATATTAAGTTTTCTTTGTTCATAAAGGCTAATGCACCATTATTAGTAACTAAGGGATTATCTATACCAGTTAATTCCATTAAATATCTAACTGATGGTGTTGCTCTTCCAGATGTAAATACAAACTTGATTCCATTTTCATCAAGTTTTTTTAGTGCATCTATTGTTTTTTCTTGTAATATTGAATTACTATCAAGACTTGTTCCGTCCAAATCCATAGCAAATAATTTTATCATTTTCTCTCCTTATAGTCTTGGCATAAATCTCTTAGATCACATTCTTCACACAGAGGATTTCTTGCCTTGCAAATTTTTCTTCCATGTGCAATTATTTGGTGATGAAGCTTTGACCATTTTTCTTTTGGTAGATTTTTCCTAAGATCTTTTTCTGTATTTAAAACATCCTTGCTATTAGCAAGTCCTATCCTATTTGAGACTCTTTGTACATGAGTGTCAACTGCTATAGCATCTATTCCAAATGCATTGCTCATTACCACATTTGCAGTTTTTCTGCCTACACCTGGCAATTTTGTTAAATCTTTCATATTATCTGGAACTATTCCATCAAATTCTCTAATTAACATTATTGACGCATTTTTTATATTTTTTGCCTTATTTTTATATAAACCACAAGTTTTAATATAAGATTCAATATCTTTTATTTCCATATTTGCAAATTCTTCTGGTTTATTAGCATATTTAAACATATAACTTGTAACTTTATTTACTCTCACATCAGTGCATTGAGCAGATAAGATTGTTGCTACTAAAAGTTCAAAAGGTGTGGTAAAATCTAAAAAACTCTTATCTAAATTAGGATACAAGTTATCAAGTCTATCTATTACTTCTTCTATTTGATTCTTAGTTAAAATAATTATCACCTCTTTATAAATAAACATTATACCCCTTATTAGAAAAATATTAATTGAAGAATCATTCTTTCTATTATATAATTAACTTTGAATTGGAGTGATGAAATGTTTAATTTAAAGAAAAAAGAATTTAAAAAATTTGATTGGTTTTTATTTTTAAGTGTAGCTTTTTTAAGCATATATGGCTTATTCGTATTATACTCTGCTTTTTCAGGTGATATTTTAAAAATTAGAAGCCAACTTGTAGCAACAATTTTAGGATTTTTATTCATTATATTAATTTGTACTATGGATATGGATGTTATAAAAAAAGGTGCTTTGCCTATTTATGCAATTTCTTTAATCCTTTTACTTTTGACTATTTTTTTAGGGCAAGGTGAGCAACAATGGGGTTCTAATTCTTGGTTAATTCTTGGACCTATTCAATTACAACCATCAGAAATTACCAAAGTTGGTATAATATTTTCATTATCAGCTTATTTAGAAAAATATAAGGAAGATATAAATAAACCCTCAAGGCTATTATTAACCTTGATTTTTGCAGGTCTTCCTGTTTTATTTATATTATTACAGCCAGATTTTGGAACAGCTATGGTATATATTTTCTTTATAGCTATAATGTTATTTTCAGCTGGACTTTCATGGAAATGGATAATTGGACTTCTAGCACTTGCAAGTGTTGGATCCTTAATATTAATTTTAAACCTAGAAGGATACAGAGCTGATAGAATTCACGATTTCTTAGATCCATCAAGAGATACATCAGGAAGTGGATGGCAACAACAACAAGGTCTTATTGCAATAGGTTCTGGAATGTTTAAAGGTAGAGGATTTATGAAAGGTACTCAAGCTCAATATGGATATATTCCAGAAAAAGAAACAGATTATATTTTTTCTGTTTTAGCTGAAGAATTAGGATTTATTGGAGCTATATTAATGCTAATAGCTTTCATAATAATGATTTATAGATTATTAATAATAAGTAAAAATTCAAAAAATTCATTTATATCATTAATGACAATAGGAATTTGTGCAATGTTTTTTGTTCACATATTTGAAAATGTAGCAATGACAATTGGATTAATGCCAGTAACAGGTATTCCCCTTCCATTTTTCTCATCAGGAGGAACATTCTTATTAATATGTTTTGTAAATATAGGACTTGCCTTATCAGCATCCATGCAAAAGTCAACTTACGATATAGAAGATACTAGTGAATACGAAACTTTAAAATTTAAAAATAAAAGAATTAGAAAAAGTAATATATTTTAAAGAAAAAAATAGCTTTGCAAATATAAGCAAAGCTATTTTTTATTTGTAATAATATAAATCTATTCGTATCTAGCCCTAATTCCACCTATTAATTTAGGCCTTGATTTTAAAGCTGTTAAGTGAGCAGATCCAATATTTTTTATATTCAATCTAAGGGGAACTTGAACAAATTTAATATGCATTCCGATATTTGCATCTCCAATATCCATTCCACAGTCTCCACTAATATGTTCAATTACTACTGGATCTTTAAAATTCTTATATGCTGCTGTTGCAAATGAACCACCAGCATGAATTTTAGGCACAACTGATACGATTTCATACCCATCTCTTTTAGCTAGACTTTTCTCAACAACAATTGCTCTATTTATGTGTTCACATCCCCCAACTGCTAGATAAATTTTTCTTTCATTTAAAATTTCAAGGATAGTTTTTACAATTACTTCTCCAATTTCCTCACTAGAATGAGATCCAATATCAAAACCTGTAACTTCTGAAGAAGATCCACCGAGAACAAAAACATCTCCCTCTTTTGCATTACTTTTTTCAATAATTTCAAGACAAGCATCTCTTAGATCATTTTTTATTTTATTCATAAATCCTCCCTTATCTTTTATAAATATACCCAATAAAAAAAGATAAATGAATAAATCACTTATCTTTTTTCAATTTTTTATCTTTAACCATTTTTGTTTTAGAAAATTCTTCCCTTTCTCTTTCTTCAATTTGACTAGATATGGACTTAATTATAGACTGGTAATTTGGTATTTGAACTTTTTCTAAAGAATTTACTTTTTTTGATGTTTTTTTAATTTCAGTATCCAAATTTTTAATAGTTGTATCAAGTTCAGCTAATTTATATACCTTATCTTTCACATCATTTAGAGAAATTAGAGCCTCATCAAACAAGGAATTTGTTAAATTTAATGAGTATGATAAGTCTAATTTTTTTTCATCAAAATTGATTTCAAAAATTCTTGTTTGCATGAATTTTTTCTCTTTTAAAGAAATAGAATTATCAATTGGAACAGATAAGGCTATTGATTTTAACCTATCTTCTCCAGTGGTTACTATAGCTTTTTTAATATTTTTCTTAACATCTTTAATCGAAGAATTTACTATATTATTTAATTCATTTCTTTGGTTGATTTTTGCATTATATTGACCAATCAAGGCTTTTCTTTTTTTATCAAGGATATCATAACCCTCGTTAATTAAGTCAAGTTGAGTCTTGGCCTTCATTAAATTTGCCTTTGTTGGAGCAAATTTTGTCTCAGTCATTTTTATCTCCCAAGAATTTTTCCTTATTTTCTGAACTTACCCTGTGAATTTCTTCAATTGGTAAAATTTTCAAAATTTCCCATCCTAAATCCAAAGATTGTTCTAGACTTCTATTCTCATAAGGATCTTGGCTTAAAAATTTGTTTTCAAATTCTTTACCAAATTTCAAATATGACTTATCAACATCAGACAAGTCATCTTCACCTACAATTTGAGAAATATTTCTAATTTCTTGAACTTTTGAGTAAGACTCATAAAGTTGGTTCATCAAATCATCATGATCAAATCTTGTATATCCTTCACCTATACCATCTTTCATAAGTCTTGATAAAGATGGTAAAACATTAATTGGTGGATAAATTCCTTTTTGATCTAGCATCCTATCAATTACAATTTGTCCTTCTGTAATATATCCAGTCAAATCTGGAATCGGATGAGTTATATCATCATTTGGCATTGTTAAAATTGGAATTAAAGTTACTGATCCATTAACTCCATCTATCATTCCTGCCCTTTCATATAAACTTGCAAGATCTGAATACAAATATCCAGGATATCCCTTACGAGAAGGAACTTCTTGTCTTATTGAAGAAACTTCACGAAGAGCCTCAGCATAAGAAGTTATATCTGTAATTATTACTAAAACATGTTTATTTTTTTCAAATGCCAAATATTCAGCAGCAGTAAGAGCACATTTTGGTGTGATCAATCTTTCCATGATTGGATCATCAGCCAAATTTTCATACATTACAACCTTATCTTTAACTCCAGCTTTTGTAAAGGCATCTTCAAAAAACATTGCTTCATCTTTTTTAATTCCCATTGCTGCGAAAACAAAGCAAAAATCTTCATCAGTTTTTAACTTAGCTTGTCTTACAATCTGAGCTGCAATTTCATTATGTGGCATTCCAGATCCGGAAAAAATAGGAAGTTTTTGTCCACGAATTAATGTTGTTAGAATGTCAATTGATGAGATACCAGTTTGTATAAAGTTTCTTGGATATTCTCTAGCAACAGGATTTAATGGATTTCCTTCAACTGAATAAAATTTATCAGAATAGATTTCTCCACCATCATCTATTGGTCTTGCAATCCCATTAAAAGTTCTACCAAGTATAGATTCATTCAAAGGAATTTCCAATGGTTTTTCTTCAAACTCTACAACAATATCATTTAAAGAAAAATCTTGAGTATTTCCAAAAACTTCTACTGTTACAGTTTCATCATCAATTTTTACAACTTGACCAATAAAATTTTGACCTAAAGTATTTACTTTTACAACAGCGTTATAAGCAATATCTTCAACTTTTTCAAGTTCAATAATTGATGCTTCTATTTTTTTAATCCTTGTATATTGCTTTCTCATTCTTCACCTTCTTCTAAAGTTTGAAAATATGAGCGAATATTATTATTTAATTCAACAAATTTTTCAAGTTCATCATTTTTAATATCATATTTCATCGCATTAATGTTTGAGATTAAATTCTTATT
>URRX01000026.1 GCA_900550345.1 uncultured Anaerococcus sp.
ATTAATAATAGATCTAGTTTTTAAGAAAATCTAAAAATGTTTTCTCAAATGATAATGATAATAAAAATCATAATTTAGAATGACTAAAACTTTAGAATCATTCTTGACAAATAAAATAAATAAGATATACTAATAAATGTAAAGACGTAACACTTACATAATTTTATTAATAGAAAGGATTTACATATGCCAGAATTAAAAGGTACAAAAACAGCAAGCAATTTAATTACTGCATTTGCAGGAGAATCTCAAGCAACAATGAGATATACAATTGCTGCAAAAATTGCTAAAAAAGAAGGATACGTTCAAATTCAACAAATATTTGAAGAAACAGCAAGAAACGAACAAGTTCACGCTAAACAATTCTACAAATATTTAAAAGAAGAATTCAAATTAGATGCAATTGAATTAAATCCAGATTATACAGCATTCCCAGTTGTTTTCCACGATACATTAACAAACCTTGAAGGTGCAATTGGTGGAGAAAATGAAGAAGCTGAAGATATGTATCCATCATTTGCAAAAGTTGCAAAAGAAGAAGGATTTGATGAAATAGCTAGAAGCTTTGAAAATATTGCAAAAGTAGAAGCTGGTCATAGAGATAGATATCAAAAACTTCACGATAATATCGAAAACGGGACAGTATTCGAAAAAGAAGAATCAGTTATCTGGAAATGCTGGAACTGTGGATTCCTATATGAAGGCAAAAAAGCACCAAAAGTTTGCCCAGCTTGTAAACATCCACAAGATTTCTTCGAAGTTGCAAACTTTAACTATTAATAAGTAAATATAAATAGATACGAACAATAAAAAAAATAAAAATTAGAATCTTTCAAAAAATTCCTGCTTAATTGCAGGATTTTTTTTTATATATATTTAAATTTGAAATTACTTTCAAAATAATAAATGAATTTAAAATTCTTATCTAATGTGCTAAAATATGTGTAAGATGATAAAGGAGTAATTATGAAAGCAATTTTGACAATTATTGGAAACGATAAACCCGGAATAGTTTATAAGGTCAGCGAATTACTTTACAAATTCAACATTAATATTTTGGATTTCAACCAAACTATTATGGAGAAAAATTTTGTAGGTATTATTAATGTAGATATGAAAAATGCTAATGAATCTTTCGAAAAAATTAAGGAAGAAATGACAAATTTGGGTAAAGAAATTGGTCTTGAGCTTAGACTTCAAAATGAAGATCTTTTTGATAAAATGGCAAGGATTTAATTATGGATACCAAACAAATTATTGAAACTATAAAAATGCTCGATCAAGAACACCTAGATATTAGAACAATAACTATGGGAATTTCTCTTCTTGATTGTGCAGATAGTGATTACAAAAAATCTTGTCAAAAAATTTATGACAAGATGATGAAAGAAACTGAAAATTTCATCAAAACTACAAAACATGTCCAAGAAATTTATGGTGTTCCTATAATTAATAATAGGATTTCTGTTACACCAATTTCTTTGGTTGCGGCAAGCTCAAAAATTGATGATTATACGCCTTATGCAGAAGTTTTGGACAAGGTTGCTAAGGAAGTTGGAGTTGATTTTATTGGTGGATTTTCTGCCCTTGTTCATAAGTCTATGACAAAATCTGATAAGATTTTGATAAATTCCATTCCTCATGCCCTTTCTACTACAGATTTTGTTTGTTCATCTGTAAATGTAGGTTCAACAAGATCAGGAATCAATCTTGATGCAGTAAAACTTTTGGGTGAAAAAATTAAAGAGTTGGCAGAATTAACCAAAGACCAAGATTCTTTGGGCTGTGCAAAATTTGTAGCCTTTGCAAATGCTGTTGAAGATAATCCTTTTATGGCAGGATCTTTTCTTGGAGTAGGAGAAGGAGAAACAGTTATAAACGTAGGAGTTTCTGGCCCTGGAGTTGTAAAATCAGCAATTGAAAAAGATAAGGGAAAACCAATAAATGAAGTTTACGAAACAATCAAAAAAACTGCCTTTAAAATCACAAGAATGGGAGATTTGATAGGTCGTGATGTAGCAAAAAGACTTGGAAAAGAATTTGGAATACTAGATTTATCTCTTGCTCCAACACCTGCAATAGGAGACAGCGTTGGTAGAATTTTGGAAGAAATTGGAATAGATCATGTAGGAGGCCATGGAACAACTGCTGCTCTTGCCTTGTTAAATGATGCAGTCAAAAAAGGTGGTCTTATGGCATCATCATCTGTTGGTGGACTTTCTGGAGCTTTTATTCCAGTAAGCGAAGACGAAGCCATGATAAAAGCTGCAGAGGCTGGACATTTGACATTTGATAAACTTGAAGCTATGACTTCAGTTTGTTCAGTTGGGCTAGATATGATTGCAATTGCAGGAGATACTCCAGCATCTACAATTTCAGCTATGATTTTGGATGAGGCAGCAATAGGTGTAATAAATCAAAAAACTACAGCTGTAAGAGTTATTCCAGTTATTGGAAAAAAAGAAGGAGAATTTGCAGAATTTGGTGGACTCTTGGGATATGCACCAATAATGAAAATAAGAGACTCAAGTGCAGAAAAATTTGTAAATAGAGGAGGTAGAATTCCTTCTCCTGTACATTCATTTAAAAACTAATATCTTTAAAGATAATATAATACTAGTAAGGTAAATGTGAAAAGAAAAATAGAGAATATAGAATAAGGAGAAAAAATGAAAGTAATTAAATCAGATTCATATGAAGAATTATCAAAAAAAGCAGCCGACCTTTTTATTAGCATTTTGCAAGAAAAACCTCAAGCAAAACTTGGACTTGCAACAGGTTCATCACCAATAGGTTTATATAAAAATTTAGTAAAAGCTCAAAAAGAAGGAGAAATTTCATTTCATTGGGCAAAAACAATAAATTTAGATGAATATGTAGGAATTGATCCACAAAACGAACAATCCTACCAATATTTTATGAATGATAATTTATTTGACCATGTGAACATAAAAAAAGAAAATACTCACCTACCAAAAGCTGATAGCAATGATGAAAAATATACAGAAGAATATAATGAATTATTAGATGATTTTGGTACAAGAGATATTCAAGTTTTTGGCCTTGGACCAAATGGTCATGTTGCTTTTAATGAACCTGGAGAATTTTTAAATAGGAGAACATCTATAGTAAAACTTACAGAAGAAACAATAAAAGCAAATTCAAGATTTTTTGAATCAAAAGATGATGTTCCAAAATATGCTATATCAATGGGAATGGCAGATGCCTTTAATGCAAAGACATTAATTGTAATAGCAAGCGGTAAAAATAAAAAAGATGTAGTAAAAAAATTAATCAATACAGATAAAATTTCTACAGACTTCCCAGCATCATTTTTATTACTTCACCCAAATTGCTACTTATTTGTAGATAAAGAAGCCTTAGAAGACTAAAAAATAAGGACTATTTCAAAATTAATTGAAATAGTCCTTTTAAATTCTAAAAATTACAAGGAAATATCATCGATAAAATCCATAGACCTTCTCATCTTAGACAAATCTCTTGCAAATTTCATGTACATAATCTTGCTAGCATTATTAAAATTATTTTTCAAAGCTCTGTCTTTGTTAAGAGTAGAAATAGTCATTGCATTTTTAAGAATGATTTCACAATTACAAATATCCTTAACATAATAACAATTAACAAAGCCACGTCTTAAATCATCATTATCTGTTTGTCTAATTTTAAAAGGAAAAAAGACATTAAAGCTATCAATACAATAAGGTAAATTTCTAGAAATCTTCAAAATTTCCTTCATATTTTTATGCATAATCTTAATAGAAATAGACTTTTTTTCAGCCATATGTTTCAAAAAAAGACAACAAGTTCTTTTATCAACAAAAACTTTTTTCTCAGTATAAACTTCACAACCAATACCAATTCCTTTGATTTCAGTTGGAAGGATTGCAACAATTCTGTCCATAAATCCTCCTTTCTTTAAAGAAGAAAGACTTCTCTAGACATTAAGTGTATAATAAAAAGAATAATAAGTCAATAAAAGACTAAAATAAATCATTATCCATAAAATATTTTCTAAGTTTTCTAATAATATTATAATGATAATTGGTGATAGACTTAACAGAAAGATTCAGAAGCCTTGCAATTTCCTTATGAGGAAGATTTTTATCATATTTAAGATACAAAATTTCCCTCTCTTGTTTTTTCAAAATCTTTAAGGACTTAAAAAGTTCTTCAATTTCTACGTTTTTAATAAAATTATCCTCTAGACAAAAATCATCTTCAATTTTTTCAATAATTTCCACACCATTTTTATCAAAACTATTCAAAGAATCAACTCTTTGTTTTTTACATTCGTTTAAAAAATAAAAATAGAGTCTATATTTTAAATATCCACCAAACTTTCCCTTATTAGGATCAAAATCTTTTACAATTTCAAAAACCATATCTCTTGCCATAATATAAGCCTCATTCCTATCAAAAACAGTAAACCTAGCACTCATAGAAATTAAAAGTGGCTCATATTTTTCTATAATCGCATTTAAATTTTCAACACATATTTTCATAAAATTTTCCTAACTGCGATCGCTTGTATTTGTCGACACCATAATTCTAGTAAAATTTGTAAAAAAAGTTTAATTGGATAAAAGCCAATAAAAAGGAAAAAATAAGGCTAAATGAACTTTGCCAATGTAAAAAATAAAATAAAAGGAATTTAAGACAAAATAGAATAAAAATTAAAAATAAGTGGAGATATTTCAAAGAAAAAAATAAATTACAATCTAAATATAAAAAAAGAGATCTCTCGACAAGCTCGAGATGGGTAATTTATCAATGTACTTACTAACTTCGAATTGATATAAATTTATATATATTAAAATTTAAAATTAGTAAACAAAAGATGGAATATAAAATAAGCCAATTAAACAGATATAAGCTTTAGTAAAAAACAAAGCAAATCTATAACCCATCTCGAGCTGATAATTATGCCTTGATTTGGCATAATTATCCCTAAAAATAAGTGCAGATTTATAACCGTTGATTTCGGTTATAAATCCTTGAAAACTAGTGCGAGAGCACGGTAGAATTTACGTAGTAAATGAGTTTTCATAAGCACGGAAAAGTTTATAATATAAACTGATTTTAGTAGTCGAGAGATCTCATAAAAAACCAATATAAAATACAGAATATGCATTCAAAAAAAATAATCTGAAATATAGTCTAGATGATATAGTGAAAGATCTTCATTGGTATTGTAGATATCAAGTTTTAGACAGAAAATACTTTGATAAGTGGAATGAAATTTGCGGTGTATCTAGAGAAAGACTAAAAAAAGAAGGTTTGACCGAAGATGATGATAAAGCTCTTTTTAATAAGTATGTAGATGAAAGTTGGGACGAATATACAGACAAATATGTGGGAGAATTATATGAGAAAGCTAAAGAAATAGTTTTTTACAATGACTGGCATAGCGGAGATATAAAATTTGTAAGCGATTGGGCTATGAGTTTTAGAAAGCCTAAAAGTGAAGAGTACGTTTTTGAAATGTTTTATAGTATAGAGGACTATGCTAATTATTTGGAAGATTTAGACACAGTAGGTACTGTAAAGTGCTGTTTTTACGAGGATACTATTTCTTTCACTGAGGAAGAAATTAAAGCAGTTTTGCGTAAACGTGTAGTATGGAAAACAGCTTGGCAGTGGTTGGCACAAGATAAGAAAAAAGTTAAGGATAAGTCAGTGCCTAAAGAATTCTATGAGTTGATTTGTAGAAGAGATATGGGGGAATTTATAAAATCTAGTAGGTCTCTCTACCACTACAGTCAGTATGACACCGTAGAGGTAAGTAAAGAAGAGTACGAAGAGCTTAAAAATAAATATATTGCCAAGTTTGGTAGCTGGGAAAAGATAGACTTAGAGCACACAGAATACAATGGAAAAAAATGGTATTAATTAAACGGGGGATTCTGTCTTTTTTGTTAAAGAGTAAAAATCCCGCTTGGAAAGGTAAAAAAGTGGCACTAAATAAACCCCATATTTTAAATATTAGAGGGTCTGTAAATAATTTTGCTAGTTTTTTTCATATTTACGCACGCAAAGGTTAGTGCTGCTTTCATACTCATTTTTGCTTTTTCTATCATATTGGTATATCTAAAGCTAATGATGGGAAGGTTGTCGAATCGTGCAGGTTTCCTGGATAAGTTTTGTATCCTAGTATCCAGCCATTTTTGTCACATGACGTTTGGATTGAGTAGGCATATACTTCTTTATACTCAAAATTAGAACTATTGATAGGATTAATAGACTTAAAACAAAGACAGAAGTCAAATATTCATATATTAAAATTATTCACATATAAATTTGACATTAGAAATACATATGCTATAATGTTCATATAAACATATAATCATATAAACGGAGGTGATAATGATAACTATCAAAGATGAGGAAATTTTATTTGATTTAGCTGACCTATTTAAGGTTTTTGGCGATTCGACTAGGCTTAGGATTATGAATGTGCTTTTTAGTGGGCCTACTTCTGTAGGCGAAATTGCAGAAATCTTGGATATGAGCCAGTCGGCTATAAGCCACCAGCTAAAGAGGTTGAAGGATAACAATTTGGTCAGTTCCAAGAGAAGTGGCAAGTCAATATACTACGAACTTGCCGATGACCACGTCAAGACGATTTTTAAGACAGGATTAGAACATATTAAAGAATAGGAGAATATAATGAAAGTTAAATATAAAGTAGAAAGTGATGACCTATGTCCAAATTGTGCAGCAAAGATTGAAGAGGCTGTTAAGAAAATTGATGGAGTGAATGATGCTAACCTATCATTCCTAACTTTGAAACTAAAGATGGAATTAGCTGATGGTGCTAATGAAGATGCTATCTTTGATGAGGCTAACAGACTTGCTGATAAACTTGAGCCAGGGACTGTATTAGTGAGGTAGGATATGTTTGAGTCTATGACAGATGCTCACAAAAAGGAGCTGAGTAAGCTTATAGCTATAGGTATTTTTACTGCTATATTAGCAGTATTAAGGAATACTATAGGTGAAAATATATGGATTGTGGGTGGTTTTTTATTAGCCTACTTGCTATCCGCATGGAATGTTTTGATAAAAGGATTTAAGGGAATCATCCGTGGCCAGGCCATAGATGAGAACTTCCTTTTGTCTATAGCATCAATTGCAGCCTTCATCCTAGGCCAATATATAGAAGCAATTGCTGTAATACTTTTTTATAATTTTGGTGATTTATTTGAAAATATAGCAAGCCATAAGTCCCGCCAAAACATAGAAGGACTCCTAGACTTAGTGCCTGATGTGGCCAATAAGGTAAACCCAGATGGTTCTACTACAGAAATCGACCTAGATGATGTAGAAGTAGGAGATATCCTCCTGGTTCGTGATGGTGAGAAAATTGGTGTGGATGGTGTAGTTATAGAAGGTCACGGCCTCCTTGATACATCCTCTGTCACTGGAGAATCCATGCCAGTAGAAGCCGAAGTAGGGTCTGAGATTGTATCTTCATCTCTTCTTACTGAAGGGATTATCAAAATGCGCGCCCAAAAAGAATTTGATGATTCTGTTGCAGCAAAGATTATGGAGATTATAGAAGATTCCGCAGAAAGTAAATCTCAAAGTGAAAAAATGGTAACAAGATTTGCCAGAGTCTATACCCCAATTGTTGTAGCTATTGCGCTTATAGTAGCTATCATCCCTCCCCTATTTTTTGGAAGAGATTGGTATGACTCTATATTCTTGGCAGCTACATTTTTAGTAATATCATGCCCATGTGGCCTAGTATTATCAGTCCCACTAAGCTTTATGTCAGGCCTTGGCCTAGCTAGTGAAAATGGCATCCTTATAAAAGGAAGCCAGTATTTTGAAGGACTAAATAATGCCAAAGTCCTATTATCCGACAAAACCGGAACCCTCACTACAGGGAATTTCAAAGTAAAAGATATAGAATATTTTACTGACCATGATAGGGAAAAAATCCTCGATTATATATACAATATCGAGCTAATGAGTACCCATCCTATCGCAAAAGGGATAGTAAAAAGTCTAGACCGTGATGAAAAACATGATTTGTTTGAAGAAGTGACCAATGAAAAGGGCCTTGGTGTAAGAGCTACTAGCAAGGATGGCGATCTAATCAAGATAGGTTCTGCTAGATTTATTGGCTATGATGGAGAAGAAAATGACAGGGCAATCTATGTATCTATAGATGACAAGCTTGCTGCAAAAGTAATAATCGAAGATGAAATCAAAGACCAATCATTTGAAACTATAGAAGATCTTCACAACCATTTTGAAAATATAGCTGTAGTATCAGGCGATGGCAAAAATGCAGTTGAAGAAACAGCCAAAGAACTTGGCCTAGATGACTACTACGCAGAAGTCATGCCAGACCAGAAGCTAGAAATTATGAAAGGCTACCAAGATAAAGGACTTCCTACAGTCTTTGTAGGAGATGGTATCAACGACGCCCCAGTCCTTACCAATGCAGATGTTGGTATATCAATGGGAGAAACAGCATCTGACCTTGCTATAGAATCATCCGATATACTCGTAGTTAACGGAGAATTTAGAGAGATGAGCAAGCTAATGAAAATCTCAGACCTTACCAATAGGACAGTAAGGCAAAACGTGACTTTCATAATGGCAGTCAAAATAGGAATCCTAATAGCAGGACTACTAGGATATGCAAATATGTGGCTAGCAATATTTGGAGATGTTGGAGTTACAATAATAGCAGTCCTATGGTCAATGAGGATACTAAAAAAGAAAATATAAATACATTCCCTAGGAAAGTCATGAACTTAACTAGGGATTTTTTATTTGGAAAATTAGAGGAAAAAGTAAAACGAAGTGGACTTCCTTGAGCGGAGCAATAGCGAAGTCGAAAAGTCTAGCTTTTTACCTCCGTTCATTACAATTATAACTTATTTTACTCGATTTTAATACACTTGTGACTAAATAGGGTATACGCCAAGTAAAAATCCAAAAATAAAAACTTTAATAATTAAAACCAGCCAATCATCACCCATCTCGACCTAATAAATATGTCTTGATTGGCATGTTTATCCCTAAAAGTATTATGAAATCACGGAAAAATTTGCAAAGAAATGTGTTTTAGTGTGGAGAGATCTCATAGTAAAAATAAGTAAAAAAGTAAAAATTAAAACGAAGTAGTATCTATGAAATCTCAAACAAAAAAAGGTTGCAAAACTTAATTTGTTTTGCAACCTTTCTTTCTAAGCTAGATTAAAATCTTCCTAAGCTAGATTAAAATCTTCTTTTGAAATATTTTCCATATAAGCTTTATTTATACTTGTAACCTTACCATCTTTTGTTTCTAAAAGCTTTGAGTTTAACATAGCTTCCATTTGAGCTTTTACAGTTTGGTCATCAAGATTAGCTTTTGGATGATTTATGCTTACCATTTTGCTTTTTCCTTGATTATCTTTAAAAGATAATTTTAGTGTTTTTGTATTCATAGTATCTCCTTTCTATTTCTAGATTCTTTCTTCTGTGATCTTTTCAAACAATTGATTTTCAACTTCACTAAGTGAGATATAAGCTTTAGCGAAATTTGATAAATCTTCGTTTGTAAGATTTTCATCAAGATTTGAAAATGTTCTTGAATATTTTCTTGTCTTTTCACCATCATTGACTTCATATTTAATTCTTAGTTTCATATTATCGCTCCTTTCATATATAGATAAAGATTTATTCACAAATGTCCATAAAATTTTAAAGAAATTTCTGTATTTTTTAAAAAATCCTTTATTAATAAGCTTTTTTGGTGTAAGATTAAATCTAGTAAGAAAGAATTATAAAAATACGGTGATAAAATGAAAAAGAATATTAAGAAGAAAAAATCAAAAAAATCTAATCTTTTATGGAAACTTATTTTTTTAATAGGAATTGTAATCCTACTTTATCCAATTATTTCTAGATTTTATTATAAAATCGATTCTAATAATCAAGTTGAAGTATTTAATGAAGGGAAAAGTAAACTTGAAAAAGAAGAAATTCAAAGGCGAATAGGACTTGCAAAAGCTTATAATGATTCCCTATCAGGAGGGCCTACCAACGATCCTTTTACCAAAAAAAGACGAGAAGAAGGTAGGAAAGAATATGCAAGAATGCTTGAAGTTGAAGAAATGATAGGCCACGTAGAAATTCCAAAAATAAACCAAGACCTACCGATTTATGCAGGAACTAGCGAAGATATTTTGCAAAAAGGCGTGGGACATTTGGAAGGAACTTCTCTTCCTGTTGGTGGAAATAATACTCACACAGTTCTTACAGCCCACAGGGGACTTCCAGAAAAAACTTTATTTACAAATTTGAACGAACTTGAAGTTGGAGATAAATTTTATATTCACAATATAGAAAAAACTCTAGCCTATCAAGTCGATCAAATAAAAGTAATTGAACCAAGCAATTTTGATGAATTAATGATTGCACCAGGTCATGATTATGCGACTCTTTTAACCTGTACACCTTTTATGATAAATTCTCACAGACTTTTGGTAAGAGGTCACAGGGTAGAATATGTAGAAAGTGTAGATGAAGAATTGATCAAAGAAAATAAAATGAACTGGATATTTAGAATTTTATTCTTCTTAGCTTTAATTATAATAATAATCTTATTGTGGAGAATTAGAAAATTAAGAAAAGAAAATAAAAAAACATCAAGTAAAATTGACCAAATAAAAGAAAAATTAGACAAACTAGGTGAAGATGATGATAAAAAAGAATAATATCAAAAAAAATCTTCCCTTTATCCTAATATTTGTCCTAGGGTTTTTGATTTTTTCTTATCCTTTTATAAGCCAAAAATTTTACGAAATTAAGTCTAATGATGAAATTGTAGTTTTTAATAAAGAAAAGGAAAAAATTGACAAGAAAGAATTGGAAAGAAGGATGGAGCTTGCAAGAATATATAACCAAACTCTTGATCCATCAAAACTTGTAGATCCTTACGATAAAAAAGTAAAAGATGCTAAGGCAGAATACGCAAAAATGCTAGAAGTCCATGAAATGTTGGGTCATGTAGAAATTCCAAAAATTGCAGTCGATCTTCCAATTTATGCTGGAACAAGCGATGATGTTTTGGAAAAAGGAGCAGGACATTTGGAAGGGACATCTCTTTCAATAGGTGGAAAATCAACCCACACAGTTATAACTGCCCACAGAGGTCTTCCAAACGCTCTTTTATTTAGGAATCTAAACCAAATGGTTGAAGGAGATATATTTTATATACACAACATAAAAGAAACTTTGGCATACAAAGTCGACAAAATTCAAGTTGTAGAACCATCAAATTTTGAGCCTGTTTTGGTAGTAGATAAAAAAGATTACGCAACTCTTTTAACATGTACACCTTATATGATAAATTCTCACAGACTCTTAGTTAGAGGTCATAGAATTCCATACACCCAAGCTATAGATGATGGTTCAGCCAATACACCAAGATTAAAACCAAACTTCTTCCAATTATTCTTAGTATTATTACCAATATTATTATTTACAATAATGATGTATTTAAGAGAAAAAAGAAACGCTAAAAAAATGAGAATGGAGGTTTTTACCATTGAACAAAAAATCAGTGAAAAAGAAAAGTAAAATTATAGGTTATATCCTAATATTATTAGGATTAATGACCCTTGCCCTTCCATTTTCAAGAAGAATATACTCAAACATAGAAAATAAGAGCAAAATAGAAAAAGTAATAAAGGCTCAAAGAGAAGATAAAAAATTTGATCAAGTAGAAAAAAAGGCCCAAGAATATAATGAAATAGTAAAAAATTCTGACATATCAATGGTAGATCCTTTTACAAGCAAAAATCTGGGATCAGTAAATATCCTAGAAAATCAAGATGATATATTTGGATATATTCAAATACCAAAAATAAATGTAAACTTACCTATTTATTTAGATGCAAGCTACGATCATATGCTAAAAGGAGTAGGTCAAGTTTCAGGTACATCAATACCAATCGGAGGAAAGTCCACCAGAAGTGTCCTAGCAGGACATAGAGGCTGGTGGGGAGCTATATTTTTACTATATGCAGATGAATTAGTAGAAGGCGATATGTTTTATATTAAAAGAGGAGATAAAACATTGACCTATCAAGTTTACTCCAAAGAAGTGATAAGCCCTTATGATTGGGAAAAATTAAAAGTAATAGAAGGAGAAGATATAGTAACACTTCTAACCTGTACACCATATCCAACCTTCACTCACAGACTTTTAATAAATGCAAAAAGAGTAGAAGACAAAAATGAAATTCCAAAAGATAAGATTGAAAAAACTCAAATAAGCAAAAAAGTAAAAATAACAAACTATGCCTATATAGGATTTTTGATAATTGACTTACTATTAATTGTATTTATAATAAGAAAATTAGTAAAAATAATAATAAAATAAAAAAGACCCACCTAGAGTGAAAAGATTTAAAACTTACTAAAT
>URRX01000027.1 GCA_900550345.1 uncultured Anaerococcus sp.
ATTAAAAAACTGACCTCCTTAAGTTGGTTAGGTACAACTTTTTGGGGTCAGTTCAACTTTCGCTTGAGTTTTTATATTATTTATTTACTATATCAATTGCATCTTTAATAAGTCTTGGTGAAATTTTACATTTTTCTTCACTTACTGCACACACCGCAAATCTTAAACCATTTTCATTTGCAACGATAAACATATCTTTTTCCTTTAATTTTTCAGAAACTTCTTTTGAATTTTTGCAAGGAATAGAAATAAAAAAACCACCAAAATAAGGAAGAGTTACAAGTCCTACTTCTTTTGCATTTCCCACAAAATATTTAGCTCTTCTTTCTAACATTTTCCTATAAAATTCAAGTTCTTTTACATATGATTTTTTCTTTTTCTCATCCTTTTCTAAATCAACTAAAATATTCATACCTGCATGAGTAATATTGGACCAAATTGCCCTATTAGAATGTTTCATAGAATAAAAAAGACTATCTGCAATATCTTCATTTGAAGATACAATTATACAAGCTCCTGATCTTAGGCCATAGGCTGTATAAGATTTGCTCATAGAATAAGCTATACAAGTTATTATATTTTCCTTTAAAGACCCAAACTTTTGGAAAAATTTCTTTTGACTTCCATCACCTGAAAATTCGATATAGGCAACATCTAACAAAATACTTATAAATTTTCCTTCAACTGCTCTATCATCTATAATATCTAAAATTTTATCCCACATAGAATCTTTAATTGTAAAACCCGTAGGATTATTTGCTGGTGAATTAAACACGCACAAAACTCTATCTTTTTTTTCCAAGGCATAGTCCAAGGCTTTTGTAAATTCTACCAAATTAAATTCATAATTTTCATCCAAAAATTCATAATTTAGAAACTCTCTCTTGTATTCTTCGCACATAGTTTTATAGGCTGGCCAATACCAATTTGGGCAAACAACATAATCACCCTTATCTAACAGTGACCAAAAAGTATGCCTTACTGCACCAGTCCCACCAACTGTTGCAACTGATCTTATAAAACCTTTAGGTCTATAAGCACCAAAACACCTATTCGTAACCAAATCCAAAAAATCTTTATCTCCCTCTATTGCTCCATAGCTAGCAATATCTTTTTTATCCATATTTTTTAAAGTATGGTAAACACTATCAAAAGCAATAATATTTCCATCATCATCTATCAAGGTACCCAAAGTTGAATTAATTACTTTATCTTTACCTTTTTTTTCAATAGCAATTTTACAATCTCCACTTATTTTGAAAATTGCATCTTCAAGCCTAGGCCATTTTGCATGATCTGCTATAATATTTTTCCCCATAATTCCCCTTAAATTACATTATTATTAAAAATATTGTATCATTTTTTATTTATTTTTAAAAGTAAAAAAATATTGCTTAATTTATGATAAATTAGTAAAATGTTTGTAAGGAGGATATTATGGATGAAAAATTAAAACAAGATAAGTTGAATAAACTATCTAGAGTATCTTATGAGGTTACACAAAATTCTTGTACAGAAAAACCTTTTTCTAGTATTTATAATGATTTTTATAAGGATGGAATATATGTAGATATAGTAAGTGGAGAGGTTTTGTTTTCATCTTTAGATAAATTTGATTCTGGATGTGGTTGGCCTTCTTTCTCAAAACCACTAGAAGATAATATAAAAGAAAATGAAGATTTATCTCATGGAATGATAAGAACAGAAGTAAAATCAAAAAATGCTAATTCACACTTAGGCCATGTTTTTAACGACGGTCCTGATGATAAGGGTGGATTAAGATATTGCATAAATGGAGCAAGTCTTAAATTTATTCCAAAAAAAAAATTAAAAGAAGAAGGATATGAAAAATATCTTTATTTATTTGAATAAATATTTAAAAAAGCAGAAAATTTATTTCTGCTTTTTTTTGATTTTGGAAATCGAAAAAAAGCAAAGGAAAAACCACCAACTTATAAAAAGTTAGTGGTTAAATTAAAAATTATAATTATTTTTGAGAAATACCTTCTTCTCTTGCACATTTTGCAACAGATTCTGCAACTACATCTGCAACTCCCAAATCAAATGCTGATGGAATTACATAATCTTCAGAAATCTCATCATCTGGAATTAGGCTTGCTATAGCTTCTGCAGCTGCAACTTTCATTTTTTCTGTAATTTTTGTTGCATGAACTGACAAAGCTCCTTTGAAAAGTCCTGGGAAAGCTAGAACATTATTTACTTGGTTTGGATAATCACTTCTACCTGTTCCAACAACTCTTGCGCCAGCTTCTTTTGCATCTTCATAAGTAATTTCTGGATCTGGGTTTGCCATAGCTAAAACTATTGGATCATGTCTCATTGATTTTACCATTTCCTTACTTACTTTATTTGGTACAGAAACTCCTACAAAAATATCAGCATCTGCCATCGCTTCTTCCAATGTCAAATCTTTATTTTCTTTATTTGTTTCTTTTGCAAGTTTGTTGTACAAATCTTTTGAATATTCTTCGCCTTCTTTTAAAATTCCTCTGGAATTAAAAGCATAAATATCGTTAATTCCAAAATCATTTAACATTCTTACAATTGAAGATCCTGCAGCTCCAACTCCTGATATAACTACATTACAATCTTCTGGCTTTTTATCTACTAATTTTAAAGAATTTATTAAAGCTGCAATTGTTACTATTGCTGTACCATGTTGGTCATCGTGGAAAACTGGAATATCTAATTCTTCTTTTAATCTGGTTTCAATTTCTATACATCTTGGTGAAGAAATATCTTCAAGGTTTACCCCACCAAAAGTTGGTGCAACTTGTTTTACAAATTTTATAATTTCTTCAGTATCTGTTGTATCAATTACTAGTGGAACTGCATTAAGTCCACCAAATTTTTTAAACAAACAAGCTTTTCCTTCCATTACAGGAAGTGCAGCTTTTGGTCCAATATCACCAAGTCCTAAAACAGCTGTTCCATCAGAAATAACTGCAATAGTATTTGCTTTTCCAGTATAAACATAAGCATCATCTTCGTTTTCGTGGATTTTTTTACAAGGTTCTGCTACTCCTGGTGAATATACTAAAGATAAGTCATCTTTGCTTTCTAATTTTGTTTTTAATTCTGTTGATATTTTTCCTTGTATTTCTTTGTGTAATTCAAGTGCTTTTTCTTTTAGATTTTCCATTTTTCTCTCCTTATACCATTTTTTCAGGTTTTACTATTTCATCAAATTCGCTATCTTCCAAATATCCTAATTCATGGCTTGCTTCTTTTAATGTTAAATTATTATTAAAAGCATATTTGGCAATTTTACTTGCCTTATCATATCCAATATGTGGTGAAAGACTTGTTACAAGCATTAGAGAATTTTCTAAATTTTTTTCAATATTTTTTTCATTAGCTACAAGACCTTCTAATAATTTTTCTCTAAAACATTTTAATGATTTAGATAAAAGAGTAATTGAATTATCCATTGAATGAATTATTAAAGGCATGTAAGTATTTAATTGTAATTGACCTTGAGTATTTGCCATAGATATAGCAAAATCATTTGCCATAATTTTTATACAAACCATTGTTATTGATTCGACTTGAGTTGGATTTACTTTTCCTGGCATTATTGAAGAACCTGGTTCGTTTGCAGGAATTGTAAGCTCACTTATTCCACATCTAGGCCCACATGATAAAAATCTTATATCATTTGCAATTTTATAAAGATCTGTTGCTAAAGCCTTGATTGTTCCATGAACATTTACTATTGCTGATTTTGATGATAATTGATAGAATTTATTTTCATCAGATTTAAATTCAAATCCATATAACTCTGATAGTTCTTTTGCCATTTCATCACCAAATTCTTTTTTGGCATTTATTCCTGTACCAACAGCAGTACCACCTATAGCAAGGTAGGTTAATTCTTCTTTTACTTCTTCTAAAACTTTCAAATCTCTTTCAAGGCAAGTTCTCCATGCAGAAATTTCTTGAGAAAGTTTTAATGGAGTCGCATCTTGAAGGTGAGTTCTTCCTGTTTTAATTATCTCTTTATTGTCATCTTCTAATTTTTTTATGGCATCTATTGTTTTTGGTAATTCTTTTAATAATTTTTCATTCAAATTTTTATAAGTTGAAAGATGCATTGCAGTTGGGAAAACATCGTTTGATGATTGACTCATATTTACATGATCGTTTGGATGGATAATTTTTTCATTTTCATTTGCAATATGGCTTACTACTTCATTGACATTCATATTTGTCTGTGTTCCTGAACCTGTTTGCCATACTGTTAGTGGAAATTCATTATCGAATTCTCCTTTTAAAATTCTATCGCAAGCATTAACGATCAATTCTTTTTTATTATCGTCTAATTTTCCCTCTTTATTATTTACAATAGCAGCACATCTTTTTATACTTGCTATAGCCATAATTTGGGAATGTGGCATTTTTTCAACATTTTGAGGAAAATTTTCTAAAGATCTTTCAGTTTGTGCTCCCCAATAATGATCAGCTGGAACATTAACAATTCCTAGAGAATCTTCTTCTTGTCTAAATTTCATTTTTTACCTCTTTTAAAATTCTTCTTTTGCATACTCTTTTAATCTATCTATAAAAATATTTGCTATTCTTTTTAATTTGTGATTCTTACAGTAATTTATCATGGTTGTTCTTGATGATAAACCTTCTTTTAATTTAAAATATATAAGATCATCTCTTTCTTCCTTTAACATCGATTCAGGAAGGATTGCAAGTCCAAAATTTTCTCTTACACATTTTTGCGCTATAAATATAGAATCAGTTTCAAGAACTGTTTTTAACGAATTTTCAGTAAATTTATCAAGTTCTTGATATTGTAAAACTAAATTTTGTCCTTTTTTCATTCTTATAATATTTTGTCCGGCAAGTTTTTTGGATTCTATTGATTTTATTTCTCTATTACCTTTCAAGTATTTTTTTAGAGGATTTTTATTTGACATAGCCAAATATACATTTTCTCTATATAGATTTATACTTTCCAAATCATCATATTTATCAGTCTCATAAGTTATTGCAAAATCACAGATACCATTTCTAGCGAAACGATTAAGTTGGTCAGTTTTTGCTTCAACAAGTTTAATTTTTATACCAGGATAATCCTTATTAAACTCATTTAAGACTTTTGATAGGAAAAAATAAGTTTGATAGTCGGTAGAACCTATTGAAAGCTCTCCTATTTTAAGCGTATTTATTTCCTCGATTTTTAACAGGGTGTTCTCCCTCAATTTTTCTATATCTTCTAGGGACTTTTTATATATAAGGCCTGCCTCGGTAAGTTTCATGGGCTTAAAATCCCTATTAAATATTTTAACTCCCAATTTTTTTTCAATTCTTATTATATGTTGGCTTAAAGCTGATTGAGATATATAAATTTTTTTTGAGGCAGAAGTTATAGAACCATATTTCAATATAGCCCTTATATATTCCAAGTCTATATCAGACATATTTACTCCTAAATTTCAATATTTTTTTGAAGTTTTAATCCTAATTTTAAACTTTCTTTCACTAATTCTTTTTCACTATCTATAATAGGATAAGAATCTCTTTTTTCATCTTCACTATTTATAAATGAAGCTTCTGTGCATCCAATTATTATGTAATCTGCTCCTTCTTCTATCATTTTATCCAGTGTTTTGTGATATCTATTGAAATTTATTGTTCCACTTTCCTTAACATCTTTATAAAGACAATCATTAATATTTTCTTGTAGTTTTCTTGAAGATATCAAGGCTTTATGCCCGCAATTTTCTATAATATCCATAAATAACCTACTTTTAATTGTTCCTTCTGTTGCAAAGATTCCTATAGTTGAAGGTTTTTCTATAGCATTTAATTTATTTTCTACAAGCTCAATCATATTTATGATTGGTTTTTTTGTAAGTTTTTGTAAGTCATCATAGAAAAAATGAGCAGTATTACAAGTTATCACATAAAAATCTGGATTAAGTTTATCAACACTTTCTACATCTTCTTTTAGAAAATCGTAAGGATTTTCTTTAGACTTTTTTAATATAAAGGAGGTTCTATCGGGGATTGTAGCGTGATTTAATACCATATAGTTTAAATATTCTTGATCTGAATTTGGCTTGTAGGCCTTGTTTAAATCATTCAAAAAATTGGTTGTAGCTAAAGTCCCCATTCCTCCCAAAATTACAAAGAAATTTTTCATAACCTAGAAGCTTACTTCTTCCATTTCTGGTTTTTCGTCTGATAAGTATCTTTCTTGATCAACTAATTTTTCAGCTGTTGCTGATACGAATGTAGAAACAACATCACCTGTTACGTTAAGAGCTGTTCTAAACATATCTACAATTCTTTCAACACTCATAATTAAACTTACACCTTCTACTGGAAGTCCTACTGATGATAGAACCATTGATAACATGATCATTCCACTTCCAGGAACTCCTGCTGTACCAATTGATGATAAAACAGCTGTCAAAATAACAGTTACTAAATTTCCAAATGTTAAATCTATTCCATAAGCATTTGCTATAAATATTACTGCACAACCTTGATATATTGCAGTACCGTTCATGTTAATTGTTGCACCTAGTGGAATTGTAAAAGATGAAATTTCTCTTGGAACTCCAAGTGTATCACATGATGATAGGGTTAATGGAATTGTAGCGTTTGATGAAGCTGATGAAAAAGCAAAGGTATAAACCGGAAATACTTTTTTCAAGAAATGGCTTGGGCTTTTCTTTGAAGTTAAAGAAATTAATGGGATATATGCAATTAGTATCAAGATTATCATTGAACCTAATACTGATCCTAAGAAAGTTAGAAGTGGTCCTACTATTCCAAGTCCTATATCTGTAAATGTTCTAGCAATTAAAGCAAATACACCAATTGGTGCAGCCTTCATTACTAAAGCTGTAACTTTCATCATAAAATCATTTCCAACATTCATAAAGTCTTCTAATAATTTTAATTCTTGGCCAAATTTTCCTATAACTATACCTGATAAAAATGCCCAAAATATTACTTGAAGCATATCACCATTTGCCAATGATTCAATAGGATTTTTTGGTATTATATTTACTAATGTTTCAATCAATGTTGGAGCTTCTTCAGCTTCAGCTGCTGGAGATGCTGATTTACTAGCCTCAGCAAGATTCATGCCAACACCTGGCTTTAATAATTTTGCTATAAATAAAGCTATAGCTATGGCAATGGCTGTCGTTATTAAATATAAAACTAAAGTTCTTACAGCAACTCTTCCAAATTGGGAAACATCTCTCATTTGCATTACACCTGTACCAATTGAGAAAAATACAAGTGGTACTACAAGCATTTGTAATAATCTAACAAAACCTTGTCCAAATAAGAAAAATATACCATCAATCAAAACAGATTTTTTAAAAAATCCATCAGGAACAGTATAGTGAAGTGCTATACCTACTACAAGACCAATGAGCATTGATAATAATATTTTTTTAGTTGGGCTCATTTTTTTCTTATTATTTTCAGTCATAATTTCCTCCTAATGTTTATTTTTCATCCAATTTATCCTCTTCTAAGATTCCAGGTGTAATCATTTTTTTGAAGTCTAATATTTTATCAAGTTCTTCTTCTTTTAATAATTTTTCTTCAAGAACAAGTTCTCTTACAGTTTTTCCTGTATCTTGTGCCTTATGAGCAATTTTACTTGATTTTTCATATCCAATATGTGGAGCAAGTGCTGTTACAAGTCCTACACATTGTTCAACTTCTTCTAATAATAATTCTTTATTAGCTGTGATTCCATCTATACAATTAATTCTTAGAGTATAGATTGCACCTTTTAAAGCTCTTAGAGATTCAAAAAGTTTGTAAAAAATGACTGGTTCAAAAGCATTAAGTTCTAATTGTCCAGCTTCAACTGCCATAGTTACTGTTGTATCATTACCACAAACGGCAAAAGCAACCTGACTTACAACTTCTGGTATAACAGGATTAATTTTTCCTGGCATTATAGAAGATCCAGCTTGTCTTACAGGTAAATTAATATCACCAATTCCTGTTTGTGGACCTGAAGACATTAATCTTAAGTCATTAGAAATTTTTGAAAGTGAAACTGCAAAAGTTTTTAAGATTGATGATGCATATAAAAATCCATCCAAATTTTGTGTTCCATCAACTAAATCTTCTGCTTGTTTTAAATCAAGACCAGTAACTTCTTTTAATACATCAACTATTTCATTTACATATGTAGCATCAGCATTAAGACCTGTTCCTATTGCAGTAGCACCCAAGTTAACGCTTGATAAGGCTTCGATTGCTTTTTCCATTCTCTTATAATCTCTTTTTATAACTGAATGATAAGCATTAAATTCTTGACCTAAACTTATTGGAACTGCATCTTGTAATTGAGTACGACCCATTTTGTAAACATCTTTAAATTCTTTTGCTTTTTTATCAAAAGATTCTAAAAGTTTTTCACATTCTTCTTTAAGTTCCATAAAATATCTAACAAGAGCAATTTTTCCACTTGTTGGAATAACATCATTTGTAGATTGTCCTTTATTTACATCATCATTTGGATGTACTTTATCATAAACTCCAAGAGCTCCACCAAGTTTTTCATTTGCAATATTTGCAATAATTTCATTAGTATTCATGTTATAACTTGTTCCAGCTCCACCTTGGATTGGATCAACTATAAAATTATCCTTATATTCTCCTGACAAAAGTTTGTCACAAGCATAAATAATTGCATCTTTTTGATCTGTTGATATAAGGTCTAACTTTTCATTTTCTATAGCTGCAGCTTTTTTAACTTCAACCATAGCATCTAAAAATTTATCATCAGCTTTTAGACCTGTAATTGGGAAATTTTCCTCTGCTCTTTTAGCGTTTGCACCATAATAAGCATTTTCTAAAATATCCATTTCACCTACAGAATCATGTTCTCTACGAAACTTAGTCATTTTCATCCTCCATAAATTCACTTAAATTTTTTGAATCCTATTCAATTATAATAAATATTAGTAGCTATTTTCAAATTTAATTATATAGAAAACGTTTCTTTATGTAAAATTACTAATTCGTCATCAATAACATAAGTCAAAACTTATAGTATTAATAATTCAATCTTTAACCATGTTGAAAACTCAATTTTTTTTTAAAATTTAAATAAAATTTATAAGAAAATGATTTTAGTAAAAGCTTTTCCTGATAGATATAAATATAACTAATTAATTCATTAGTTGATACTTCTCAAATTATTATTTTTTATTTTAAATTTAATATAAAAAACTGGTGAAAATTTTCACCAGTTTTTAGTTATCTTTAGTTAGATTAAATTATTTTCTTTTAACATTATTTCAATATCTGTATCTTTAATTCTTTTTTTCAAATTATGTTGAACTAATTTTGGAATTGGAAGATCTGGTTTTTCATAATCATTTAGAGCACTTGCAGCATTCATCAAATATCTTAAATCATATCTTGATGCATAAACTTCTGGTATTCCCTTTTCTACATGACATAATGCATAAACAGCTTCCATTGCAGTTCTTCCAGAATATTCTGTCGTAAATACTGTATCTCTTCCAGGTCTATCTAAAGTTTCAGCAAATTGTCCTAAAAAGGCAAAGTTAACTGCATTTTTTGGAACAACATATGGTCTATCTCCAAATTCGCGTGGTTCAAAATGACTTGTGATATATGGCATCATAACAGGAATTGCTGAACAATCTTCTGAAAGTCTATCAATTTCTGAGCTAGGAACACCAATATGGTACAACCATTCTTTTGTAATTTCCTTACCTGTACAATCTCTCATAGCTTTTTCTATATAATTTCCATTTTTATCTGAAAATAATCCATAAACCCATACGCAAACATCATCTTTTGGTTGGCCAACATATTGAGGTTGTCTATTAATAGTCCAACTCATCAACCAATTTGAATCTTTTACTGTTACAATTCCACCTGTTACAGTTCTTCCAGTATAAGGTGATCTTTGAGTTATTTTTTCAATATAATCAATAACTTCTCCCCCATGAACTGTTACTGTACATGATTCCCAATTTGTTCTTTCAACATTTTGGCAGAATTTATCTGGATGACCAAATTCATCAGATTTTAAAGCAATATTTCTCCACAATTCCCAACTTCCACCAAGATCTGCAGAAAGAGTAGCTGGAGTATTATCATCACCATAGCTTGAAGATTCTGTCATTGAACCATTAGTTATAAATACCAAATCATCTTCAGTTAATTCAATAGATTTATCTTCTTTTTTACTATTTTCCATGACTAATTTTGTAGCCATTTTCTTATCATCACTTAGGTAAAAATCTATATCCTTTACAGTAACTCCATACTCAAATTTTGCTCCTTGATCTTTTAACCATTTAACAATTGGTTTAACTATTGATTCATATTGATCATATTGAGTAAATTGAAGCGCAGAAAGTGTAGGAAGTCCTCCAACATGATGGATAAATCTATTTAAATAAAGTTTCATTTCTAAAGCTGAATTCCAATTTTGGAAAGCAAACATTGATCTCCATAAAATCCAAAAATCACTATTTAAAGTTTCATCACTGAATACTTCATCAATTTGTTTATTTACCAATTTTTCATCAGCAGTAATAGTAAGATCAATGATTTCCTTTAAAGCTTTATCACTTAAATTAAATTTTTCCTCATCATATCTTTTTCCATTTTCATGAATTATACGACATTTGCTGTAGTTTGGATCATCCAAATTTGTATAGAAAAAATGATCTAAAATAGATTCATCAGGATTTTCTGCAGAAGGAACTGCACTATATAAATCCCACAAAATTTCAAAATGGTGACCCATTTCTCTTCCACCACGAGCAACATAACCCATGTGTTCTTTTTTATAATCTCCATCCAAGCTTCCACCAGGAAGGTCTAATTGTTCTAAAAATGTAATATTTTCAGCCTTCATATGAGCATCTTTTACCAAAAATCCTCCAGCAGAAAGAGCTGCAAGACCTGTTCCAATAATATATGCCTTTTTATTATCAATATCTTTTGGTTTTCTTGCTTTAACAAGAGAATGATAATTACCATTTACAAATTTTACTCTGTCATCATAAGAATTTTTCATCATAACTTATCTCCTTTTGATTAGTTTTATTTTAGCTGGTAAAATTATCAGTAATTTATCAGTTAAAATTAAAATCACTCTTAGATATAAATATTAAGATTTAATTAATACCTATTAAACTCGAATAATTTTTATATGTCAAATATATAAAAATATTATGTACAAAAATTGTATTTAAACAATAAGTAAATTTGTATAATAAAATTAACAAGAATTCACCATAATTAAAATTAAGAATAAAAAAATAAATATATAAAAAAATCAAGGTAAAATCCTACGTAGGACACACGTTGGACACCTTGATTTTTTACTTCGTTAATTTATCAACGTTTTATTAAGCTTTATGGTGCAGGATAGAAGACTTGAACTTCCACGTCCTAAAATCGGACACAAGATCCTTAGTCTTGCGCGTCTGCCAATTCCGCCAATCCTGCAAGTCACCTTTATATAATACCAATTTATATTATCCTTGTCAATTTTTTATAATATTTTTTATAAGATGTAAGTAATTTCTTATATTCTATTTGTTAAATCATTTTACAATAATATATCCTAATTTTAATCATTTAAAAATATTAATAGACAAATTTATTAAATATTTCTTCAAATTATTATTTAAGGGTAATATACAAAAAAGGAGGTCTTATGAAAATTATTGCACACAGGGGTTTTTCTTCCCTTTATCCAGAAAATACAATGCTTGCTTTCAAAAAAGCTTATGAAATGGGAGTTTATGCTATTGAACTTGATGTTCATTTGTCCAAGAATAATGAGTTAATTATAATTCACGATGAAAAAATTGATAGAACAAGCAATGGAAATGGATTTATTAAAGATCATAGTCTAGAAGAATTACAAAAATATTCTTTTTCTTAT
>URRX01000028.1 GCA_900550345.1 uncultured Anaerococcus sp.
ATCTAAACTCTCTTTTTCGTCATACAATATTATATTCTTACCTACAGGATTATTTAAATCTTTTAATATTTGTTCGTCTGATAAAATTTTATTTCCCTTTATGTAGACTTGAGATATTTTGAAATAGTCATGTTTAAAAAAATTTATGATTAAGATAGTTAAACTAATTAAAATCAAAAAAAACACAAAAGCTGGAGTAAAAGTTTTATTTTTTTTTCTTAATTTCCTTCTATTTCTATTTTTATTTGCCATTTTATTTTTCCATCAATTTTATAATTAGATCATAGATATCGTTACTAGCGTTTGAATTTTGCAAACTACTAGCCATATTACCCATATTATCTAGTTTTTCTTTATCATCTATTATTTTAACAATATTTTCATACAAAACTTTTCCACTTAAATCTTTTTCTAAAATCATTGAGCTAGCGCCTTTATCGAGGTAAGTTCTAGCATTGTATTCTTGGTGATTTTCAGTAGTATAAGCTTTAGGAATTAATATTGACGCTTTTTTCAAACTTGAAATTTCACTAAGACTCATTGCACCTGATGAAGATATTACAAGATCACTTACGCCATAGAAAAGATCAATATTATCTATATATGAGAATACTTTTATATAATCATTTTCTTTTGAATTTTCTAAGAAATCATCATAATAAACTGAACCTGTTTGATGAAGAAGATAAAATTTACCATCCATCATTTCACTCATTTCCTTTACAGCTTTATTTAATGCTTTTGATCCATTAGAGCCACCAAAAGAAAATACAACTGGTCTATCTTTTTTTATACCTAATTTTTCCAAATCTTTTTCTGTATAATCAGTATTAAAGTTACTTCTTACAGGATTACCAGTTATGTGGATATTTTTTTGATTTTTCAAATGCTTCTTAGCTTCTTCAAAAGAAATACAAACTAAGTCAACTTTGTTTGATAAATACCTTGTAGTTATACCTGGAAATGAGTTTGACTCATGAATTAGAGTTTTTATATTTTTTCTGCTTGCTTGATAAAGTATTGGTGCGCAAACATACCCACCTGTTCCTATAACTAGGTCTGGTTTAAATTCTTTAATTATTTTTTTTGCCTCTTTAAATCCTTTATAGTTTGTTATTAGTGATTTAAAAAGTCTTTTTGAAATTTTTCTAGGAAGTCCCATAGCTTCAATTGGTCTAAATTGATAGCCATATTTATTAACTATTCTTTCTTCTGGCTTTCCTTTTATTCCAACATACAAAATTTCTATATCTTCTATTTCTTTTTCTAATTTTTGACACATTGCAATGGCAGGATAAATATGGCCACCAGTGCCTCCTCCAGATACTATAACTCTCATTTATACTTCCTTTTCTAAAACTCTTTTTTTAAAGTCATCTCCTCTTTGCATGTAATTATCATACATACCCCAACTTGCACTTGCAGGTGATAACAAAACCGTATCAGAATCTTCCATAATTTCAAATGATTTGTCAATAGCCATTTGCATATCATCTACAAGGTAATAATTTATTTTATATTTTTTGCATAAATCTTCTAGAATATATTTTGTTTGACCTAATAAAATCATAGCCTTTATTTTTTTATTTGAATTTTCGAATAATGGTGAATAATCAATTTTTTTATCATATCCCCCGGCAATCAAAATAATATTTTTATCAAAACTATCTACTGCTTTTATTGCGCTATCTACATTTGTTGCCTTCGAATCATTAAAAAAATTAACATTTTTTATTTGTTTTACAAATTCAAGTCTATGATCAATCGCCTTAAAAGTCTTAATATGTTTAATTATCTCATTTAAATCTATGCCATACAAATACAAACAAAGCATAGCACAAGCTGCATTTGCCAGATTATGATTTCCTACGATTTTCAAATCATTTCTATTTAATAAGAAAAATTCTTTATCATCTTTTAAATAAAGACTATCATTTTTTAAGTATATACCTTTTTCTACTTTTTCTTTCATAGAAAATTCATATATTGTAGCCTTAAATTTGTTTTTATTTTCAGATAATATTTTATCATCGTGATTTATAACTAAAAAATCTTCTTTATATTGGTTTTTTGCAAGTTTCATTTTATCATTTGCGTAATTTTCAAATGATCCATGCCAATCAATATGGTCTGGACTAATATTTAATATTGCACCAATATGTGGTCTAAATGTTTTTGTATTGTGTAGTTGAAATGATGAAATTTCTTCAACAAATGTTGCATCATTATTATACATTTGCCACAAAACTCCCTCGCCAATATTTCCAACACTTATTGCTTTTTCACCTATTTGATTTAAAACATAAGTTATTAACGAAGTAGTTGTTGTTTTTCCATTTGTACCTGTAACTGAAATTATTTTTTTATCTTCAAAAATTCTATAAGATAGTTCTATATCTGAAATTATTTGATTATTTTTTTCTAATTTTTTTACAATTTCATCATCAGGTCTTATTCCTGGAGATTTTACTACAAAATCATATTTATCATTAATTTTTAAATCAGAAATAGGGCTATAATTATAGCCCTCTAATCTTTCATCTTTATTTTTATTTTTATCATAAGTAAAAACTTCATATCCTAATTTATCTAAAGTTTTTACTGTGGATATTCCTGTTATTCCTAAACCGTAAACTAAAACTTTTTTCATAGTACTGCTAATAAAGTAATCAAAGATAAAATTACTGATACTATTGTAAAACCAGTAACTATTTTTGGTTCTTTGTATCCTTTCAATTCATAATGATGGTGGATTGGTGTCATTAAAAATATTCTTTTTTTGTTTCTAAACTTATATGATGCTACTTGAATAATAACGCTTAGTGACTCTGCAACATAAACTCCTCCAAGTATCACCAAAAATAAAGTCATACCCATATTTATAGCAAGAGCAACTACAGCTCCACCTATCGCCATAGATCCTGTATCTCCCATAAATACGCTTGCTGGATTTGAATTGTAAAATAAAAATCCCAAAACTGCTCCAAGCATAATACTTGCAAATAATTTATTCTCTATATCTTGAGCTAAAATGATAAAAGTAATAAAAACTGGAATTGAAACTTGTGTGGATAAACCATCAAGTCCATCAGTTAAATTAACCGCATTTGATGTTCCTATCATTATAAACATCATAATTGGAATTCCTAAAATAGAAACATTTAATCTAAAATCTGTAAATGGAATCCATAATTTTGTTATTGTATCATTTTGGAAAATAAAACATAAAACTGCAATTACAAAAGATAAAGCAACTTGAAGGATTATTTTTTGCTTAGCAGTTAAGCCTAAAGATCTTTTTAAAACCAATTTTCTAAAATCATCGATAAATCCAATTGCTCCAAACCCGAATGTTGCAAGCAACAATATAAAAGTTTTCATAGAAAAAGGAACAAATATCAATGTTAAAACAAGCGCTGATATTAAAAATATAATACCACCCATAGTTGGTGTGCCTGCTTTATCATAATGACTTTTTGGTCCTTCTTGTCTAATATTTTGTCCAATATGACTATTCTTTAAAATTGGAATTATAATTTTCCCTAAAATTAAAGTTAGTATCAAACTAATTAAAATAATTAAAATTGTATCTTTCATCTCTCCTACCTATCAATATTAAGATAAACAGTGTTGTCCTTGTTTTCATAAATCATACCAAGATTTTCCATTGCGTATCTTTGGATTTCTTTTAAATCAACTGAATCTTCAAGATCTTTATTCAACCTATCTTTAGTTAATTTATAAGATGTATATTGACTTTGTAAATTATTATACTCGTTTCTTGTATTATTCAATTTCAAGTAATTATGTATAGAAGAAATAGCCATACAAATAAAAGATAAAAACAATAAAGCTAAGATATTTTTCTTAAACTTCCTATCTCTTTTTTTAAGTCGATTATACCTAAACTTAGTATCGTAAGAAGTTTGATCATGTAAACTTAGCTTTTTTCTTTTATTTAAATTTTTATTTATTTTTCTTTTTTTTAAAGCCGCTGACATATTAAACCCTTTCGCATACCCTTAGTTTGGCACTATGAGATCTTCTATTTTCTTTTAATTCGTTTTTTGATGGCAAAATTGGTTTTTTACTAATTATTTTCACCTTTTTTTCATGATTGCAAACGCAAACTGGAAATTCTGGTGGGCAAATACATTTTTTGCTCATCTCTTTAAATTTATTTTTAACTATCCTATCTTCTAAAGAGTGAAAAGTTATTACACATAATCTCCCACCTTTATCAAGACGGTCTACTATTTTTTCTAAAGTATTTTCTAAAACTTCAAGTTCTCTATTAACTTCAATTCTTAAAGCTTGAAATACTCTTTTTTCAGGATGAGCTTCATTAGTATTTACAGATTTCATAACAATATCTCGGAGTTGTAAAGTTGTATTAATTTCGTGCATTTTTCTGTAATCTACTATTGATTTCGCAATGGTTTTTGAATATCTTTCTTCACCATATTTAGAAAAAATATCCCAAAGCTCATCCAAAGAGTATTCATTGATAACTTGTTTTGCTGTTAACTCATTTTCTTCATTCATTCTCATATCCAATGGACCATCTTTCATATAAGAAAATCCTCTATCTCCATTGTCAATTTGATATGAACTTACGCCAATATCCATCAAAGCGCCATCTATCATATTTAAGCAAGCTTTATCAAGAACATCTGAAATTTTTTCAAAATTTTCATTAAAATATAAAACATTAGAAAAATCTTTCAAATTTTCTTTTGCTGCTTTGATAGCATCCTTATCTTGGTCTAGGCCAATTAAAAGACCCTCCGGTGACATTTTTTTTAAAATTTCTTTAGAATGGCCTCCCTTACCCAAAGTTAGGTCAGCATATACACCATCTTCTTTAATATTTAAATTTTTAATAGTTTCATTCAATAAAACTGATTTGTGAGAAAATTCCATATTACTGATCCATTATTTCTGATAAGTTCACTTCTACATCACCAATATAATCGTTCCAATTATCCAAATCCCAAATTTCTATGTTGGTATTATTGCCGATTATAATAGCATCTTTATTCAAATTAGCATAGTCGCGTAATTGCTTATTTAATAAAACTCGCCCTTGTTTATCCAAATAAGCTTTGATAGTGGAAGAAAAAAACAATCTCTTCATCGCCCTATTGTTTTTATTTTGGTAGGATAAGTCCTCAAACTTTTTGGCACGTTTTTCGAATTCATCAATAGTGTATAAAACTAAAGAACGTTCTGGTCCTTTTGTTACATAAAATTCACTACCAAGATCATCTCTAAATTCACTTGGCATCATTATTCTATTTTTAGAATCTAATTTATGGATGAATTCTCCTAAAAACATGACCCACCTTCTACCACATATTTCCACTTCACATTTATTTTATACTAAATCCTTTAAATTGTAAAGGATTATAAAATTTATTTAGCTGAAAATTTCAAATAATTTTTCTTATTTTTTATTTTTTTTATAAAAGGTGGTTTAATTTCCCAAAATAAAATTTTGCAAAGAAAAAAACAGCCTAAGCTGTTAATTTTTCTTATATGGTTTTAAATTTATATTTTTATATTTTACAAATAAAAATATTCCTACAATTAAATATATAACACTTGTAAGTTGAGCCATCCTTACGGGACCTATCATTAAGGAGTCTGTTCTAAGTCCTTCTACAAAAAATCTTAAAACTCCATAGGCCATAAAATAAACCCCAGTTTGTATTCCTTTTTTTGGATTTTTTTTCCTATAAACTATCAAAAAAACAAATATCAAAAAATCTCCAAGAGATTCATATAAAAATGTTGGATGAACTTTTACTCCATCAACAATAATTGCCCAAGGTAAATTTGTAGGAGTACCGTGTGCTTCTCCATTTACAAAATTTCCCCACCTACCAATTGCTTGACCTAAAGCAAGGGATGGAACCATCACGTCTAATATATCGATTAGTGGAAGATTTTTTTTCTTTGTATAAAAATATATTCCAATTACTGCAAACAAAATTCCACCGTGGATAGCAAGTCCACCAGCTCTGAAATTTAAAATTTGTATAGGATCATTTTTATAAAAGTCCCATTCAAATATAACATACCAAATTCTAGCCCCTATTATTGCAAAAGGGAGAATTACAAAAAGTAAATCATAAATAAAGTCTTCAGAAAATCCTCTATTTACAAATTCTTTTTGGGCAATTTTTGCACCAATCAAAACTCCTGAAATTATTAATATTGCATACCAATATATGTCAATTCCAAATAAAGAAAATGCAACTCTATCAATATTAAAATTTAACATATTATTCTTCTATATTGTCTGGCACGTTCCAATTTGTATAAACTTCTTGGACATCATCATTATCTTCAAGTGCATCAATCAATTTCATTATTTGTTTGTTATTAGATTCTTGCGCATCTATTAAATTATCTGCAATATAAGAAATATCTGCTTTTGTTAGTTTGTAATCTGATTTTTTAATTTCATCTACTACATTTTGGAAATCTTCTACACTTGTAATTATTTGATAAATATCGCCTTCATCTGTTACATCTTCTGCACCAAAATCAATAACTTCTAACATCAATTCATCAAAATCAATTCCATCTTTTTCGATTTCGATTAATCCTTTTCTATTAAACATAAACATTACTGATCCATCTGTACCAAGATTTCCACCATTTTTATCGAAAATATGTCTAATATCTGGTGCAGTTCTGTTTTTATTATCTGTTAGACAATCTACAATTACAGCTACTCCATCTTTTGCATATCCTTCATAGATTAATCTTTCAAAATTTGCACCATCCATATCTCCACTTGCTTTTTTGATTGCTCTTTCGATATTATCATTTGGCATATTTTCAGCCTTAGCTTTATCGATTGCAGCTTTTAAAGCTGGGTTATATTCTGGATTATCTCCACCTTCTCTTACAGCAACAGAAATATTTCTACCAAGTTTTGTAAAAATTTTTCCACGTCTCGCATCTTCGCTACCTTTTTTATTTTTAATTTTGCTCCATTTATTATGTCCTGACATATTTCCTCCTTATTAATTATCATATAACATGATTTTATCAAGATTTTCTATTTCTATATTTGATGAAGTCATGTCTATAAGTCTTTTTTTAAATTTTTCGAATTTATCTTCTTCAATATATAAATCTATACTAACATTTTGAAGAAAGTCCTTTTCTATAATAATATAATTTTCTTCATTTAGAAAGTTTTCTATTATTCCAAGTAAATTATAATCAAAAGTTATTTTACTTTCTATAAAAACTTTTCTATAAGTAATTTTCCCAGCTAAACAATCAGAAACTCCTTTTGTATAAGCTCTAACCAAGCCACCTTTCCCGAGTTTTTTTCCACCAAAATATCTTGTAACAACAGCTACAAGATTAAAAAGTTCTTCCTTTTCTAAAACTGAAAGCATGGGTAGACCAGCTGAGCCTTGAGGTTCGCCATCATCTGAATATCTTTTTATTTCTGGTTTCTCATTTATAATATAAGCTGAACAATTGTGATTTGCATCCTTATATTTATCTTTTATTTTTTCAATAAAAGCTATAGCATCTTCTTCATTTTCTACATATTTAATATTTGTAATAAAAACTGATTTTTCTATTTCAAATTCATCCTTTATTTGCCCTTCAATAGTTTTATAATTCTGGCTGATTTTTCTCGATATATCTCTCATATTTATTGTAATCTTTCTTTGAAATATCAAATTCTAATATAGAAGAATTTTCATCATAATCTTTTTTATCTATATCATAATTTGTCATAATATAATCTAATACTTTCCCATCTTCATAAGGAATTTTCATTTTAACTTCTATATAATCATTTTTTATTACATGAACAATCTTATCTTTTAGCTTTACTATATCATCTTCATTTCTAGCTGAAATATAGATTTTTTCTTCCCTTTTTTTATATCCTAAAAGAATCATATCATCTTCAATTTTATCTATCTTATTAAAAACATAAAGAATCTTTTTTTCACCAACTTCAATATCGTCAAGCGCCTTATCGATTGTATCAAGCTGAGTTTGAATATCATAAGATGAATCAATAACTACTAAAAGCATATCAGAAAATTTGATTTCTTCTAAAGTTGTAAGAAATGAATCATTTAATTCTTTTGATAAATTATCAATAAAACCAACTGTATCAGTTAGGGTAACCTTAGTATTTGAAAAATCTAGCCTTCTTGTTGATGTATCGAGAGTTGCAAATAAAAGATCGTCAGAATAAACATACTTATCTTTTCCAAAAATTTTTAACATATTATTTAATATGGTAGATTTTCCGGCATTAGTGTAGCCTAAAAGTGAAATATTTAGAATTTTTTCTCTTGATTTTCTATTTACACTTTTAGTTTTTTCCAAATCTTTTAATTTTTCTTCAAGACTTCTGATATCACGAACTATAGCTCTCTTATCAGTTTCAAGCATAGTTTCACCTGGTCCTCTTGTACCAATTCCACCCGATTGACGAGATAGGTAAGCAAACCATTTATTAATTCTAGGAAGCTGATATTTTAATTGTGCAAGTTTTATTTTTAATTTTGCCTCTTTTGTATTTGCTCTTTGAGCAAAAATGTCCAAAATTAAAGTTGTCCAATCTACAACATGAAGTTTCATTTTTTCTTCTAGATTTCTAAGTTGGGAAGCTGAAAGTTCGACATCAAAAACAACTGTTTTAACATCTAATTTTTTTGCTATATCTTCAATCTCAGAAACTTTTCCTGAACCTATATAATAAGCTGGATTAACTTTTGATATTACTTGGCTAACTTTAGCAACTGATTTTCCACCTGCAGTGTTAATTAACGATTCAAGCTCAAAGTCTTTATTTGGGTTTTCTTTATTTTCAAAAACATTAACTTGTATAACTTCTTGCATAAACATCCTTTCTAAAAAAGATTATACATTTTTTTGCTATAAATTAAAGATTTAAATAAATACAAATATTTATTTTGTCAGATAGATTAAATTTTAAAAAAATGATAAAATAAAAACAAGATCTAATTTTGAGATTTTTAAAATTTAATATAGATTTTTTACAAGGAGGTAAATATGAATAAAAAAATTTCCTCTATAGTTTTGAAAATTTTACTTATAGCATTATTAACTTTTGGAATAATTGGAACTATTTTCGCAGGTCTCGTTGGTGGTGGAATAGTTGAAGTTATGAAAAAATCTCCAAAGGTAAATCCTGAAAATATAAAATACGAAATGAGTGAAAATTCTACTATAGTTGATAAAGATGGAAATAAAATTGATTCTATTAAAACTAATGAAAATAGGGATATTGTTGATATAAAAAAAGTTCCTGATAATTTAAAAAATGCTTTTGTAGCAGCAGAAGATAGAAGATTTTATAAGCACAGTGGTATAGATCCCCTTTCAATAGTTGGTTCTGCCCTACAAAATTTAAAGAGCGGTTCTATTGTAAGAGGTGGTTCTACCCTAACTCAACAACTTGCAAGAAATACTTATTTAACAAATGATCAAACATATGAAAGAAAAATAAAAGAAATATTTTTGGCTTTAGATATTGAAAAATCATTAAGCAAAGATGAAATACTTGAAGCTTATATGAATAGAGTTTTTCTAGGTCAAAATGTTTATGGTGTACAAGCTGCAGCTCAAACTTATTTTTCAAAAGATGTCAGTGAATTATCTCTTGCAGAATGTGCAACAATAGCTGGAATTGTTCAATCCCCTACAGAATTCGCCCTATTTAAAACTATTCCAACTTCAGAAGTTACAAATCAAAAAACTCTTGGGGAATTTACAATAGATGGGCAAAAATATTCTGCAATTTATAATCCTAAACCTTATGAAAGAGAAAAATATGTCCTAGAAAAAATGAAAGAAGAAGGATATATTTCAAATAGTGAATATAAAAAAGCCTTAAATGAAGATGTATCTAAAAATATTAATCCACCAGAAGATAAAGAACCAGTTATGGCTTCTTACTTTAATACTCTTTTAGAAAAACAAGTCGTAGATAAATTACAAGATATTTATAGTATTAATGAAAAACAAGCTTACAACAAATTATATTATGGTGGTCTAAAAATAACTACAACTATTGATACAAATATGCAAGAACAACTTGAAAGTATTTACGAAAATTTTTCAGAATATATTATGGGAAATACTCAAGGTTGGAATACTGCCCCTATGTTAGATCTTTCCTATGACGGTTATGGAAATATAATTAATGAAAATGGAAATATAATTTATTTTGCAAAAAATAATATGATCAATGAAAATAATGATTTTACTCTAACAGCTGATGAAGCTTATTTTGATGAAAATAATAATTTCATTATAAATTCAAGCAAATTAAAGCTTAATCAAACAAATCTTATTCTAAATAACTTCTACACTTTAGATGAAAAAGATTCAAATCTTAGGACTCATAAAACTGGTTATATAGAATTAACTTCTAATGATAATGTAAGAGAAGGAAATGACGGATCGATTATTATTACTTCAAATTATTTAAATAACCATGAAGACTTCATTATTCAAAATGATTATGGTTCTTATTCATTTAATAAAAATTATTATGACATTGATCTTGAAGGAGTTATTCAGCCACAATCAGCAACTGTTGTAATTGATCATAAAAATGGACAAATAAAAGCAGTTATTGGTGGACGTGATCAAAAAGGTTTAAAAATAATAAATAGAGCAATTGATCAACCAAGACAACCTGCTTCAACAATGAAACCATTAGCAACCTATACTCCTGCTATCGACAAAGGTTACTCTCTTGCAACTGGAATCGATGATGTTCCTTTCATGAGAAAAGAAAATGGAGAAATTTGGCCAGAAAATGTTTATAAATCATACAAGGGAATTGTTTCTCTTAGAGATTCTATTGTATATTCTGTAAATACAAATGCTGTTCGTACATTAAAAGATGTAGGAATTGAAAATTCTAAAAAATATCTCGAAAAATTTGGTTTGATTAAAGAAAGCGGAGATGATAATTTTGTTACGAAAGATGAAAACTCTAGTAACAATGATGAAAATCTTGCAGCAATGGGTCTTGGCGCAATGACAAACGGAATGACTTTGATAGATATGACTGCAGCTTATGCTGCCCTTGCAAATGAAGGTAAATATATTGAACCTTTATCTTTTTCAAAAATTGAAGATAATCAAGGAAAAATAATTTTTGAAGAAAAAGATAAAAAGAAAAACAAAGTAACAAGCCCTGAAACTGCTTATCAAATTACATCAGCACTAAAATCTACTGCAGATCACTATCAAACTGTAAGTCCTATTGGAATGGATTATGGTACAAAAACAGGATCTAGTGAACATAACATAGATTTTTGGTCAATTGGATATAGTCCTTATTATACTGTAGGTGTTTGGATGGGATCTGATGATCAAAATATTCATCAAAATGATTATTCAACTACAAGAGCAGAAGTAATTTGGAAAAACGTAAATAACCAAATACTAGATGGTTATGAAGCCAAAAAATTTGAAGAACCAGATGGAATTATTCACGCCAAAGTTGATACAATAAGCGGAAAATTACCAACCCAAGCATCATATGCAGATCCAAGAAATACCGTAAAAGATGAAATATTTACAAAAAATAATATTCCAAAAAAAGAAGACGATGTTCATGTTTGGATAACTGTTGATTCTAGAAATAACTTGCTTGCATCAAATACTACACCAAAATATTTACAAGCAAATAGATCTTTTATAGACAGAAAAAATTCATATGATCCAAATAAATGGGATGGAATAGTTCCAGATGATTGGAAATATAGTATACCTGTTAGATATTCTACTTTGGGTGCAGAATTACCTAAATCAGATAAAAAATCTAATAAAGATAATGATAAAGAAAAAGAAAAAGAAAAAGATAAAAATGATGAT
>URRX01000029.1 GCA_900550345.1 uncultured Anaerococcus sp.
GCCAGCGTTTATCCTGAGCCAGGATCAAACTCTCAATTTAAGTTTGATCTTGACTATTCGTCATTTTTCGTTTTGGTTTACTCAAAGTAATTCACTTTACTTTTATTGTAGTTTTCTATATATTTTTTTGAGGTTCAATGTCGTTATCTCGTAACGACTATTATATAATACCACGCTCATTTTATCTTGTCAAGTATTTTTTTTAATTTTTTTATTAAATCTTTACTTTCTGAGATGTTTCTCTGAAGTGATATCAAATATATAATACACTATTTATTTTCGCTTGTCAAATATTTTTTTGAAAATTATTTTTCGTGTTTGACTAGCTTCTTTAACAGTGCCTTTACATAATACTAGGTTTTTTTATCTTTGTCAAATTTTTTTTGCAATTTTTTTGAAATTTAAAAAGAGCCCTTGTTTTCAAGCTTTTTTATTATTGTTTTACGCTTGTAAGACTCTTTTTTTGTTTTTTATTTTATTTTTCTAATGATTTTTTTAATTCTTCTAGTTTTTCTTTGCAGACATCCATGGCTTTTTGAAGTGAGTCTTTTTTGGTCATGTCTACTCCTGCCTCTTTTAATACTTCTAGTGGGTATTTGCTTTTTCCTGCTTTTAGGAAGTTTAGATATTTTTCTAAGTCTTCTTTGTTACCATGAAGTATTTTTTCTGATAGGCTTACTGCTGATGAGAAGCCTGTTGCGTATTGGAAGACGTAGTAGAACATATAAAAGTGTGGGATTCTTGCCCATTCTGTTGATATATATTTGTCTACTTCTATATCATCTCCAAAATAATCCACGTTTAGATCGTGGTAGATTTGATTTAGTTTTTCTGCTGTTACTGGCATTGAGTTTTCTACTAGTTTATTTGCCTCTAGTTCAAATTCTGCAAACATTGTTTGTCTAAATACGGTTGACTTGAACGAATTTACGTAGTGGTTTAATAGGTAGGCTTTTTCTTTTTCGTCTTTTGCATGGTCTATCATGTAATTTAATAGTAATAGCTCGTTTGTTGTTGATGCTATTTCTGCCAAAAATATTGAATAATCTCCGTAGATATATGGTTGGGTTTTTCTTGTGTAGTATGAGTGCATGGAATGTCCAAGCTCATGAGCTGTTGTGAAAAGTGAATCTAGGGAATCATTGTAATTTAATAAGATGTATGGTTCTGTATCGTAGGATCCGGATGAGTATCCTCCTGATCTTTTTCCTTCGTTTTCCATTACATCAAACCACCTATCGTCAAAGCCTTCTCTTGCTTTTTTGATGTAGTCTTCTCCAAGTGGGGCTAGGGCTTTTAGAATTAATTCTTTCGCCTGATCAAAAGTGTAGGTTTTATTATAGTCTTCTACTAATGGTAGGTAAATATCGTAAAATCCTAAGTCATCTAGGCCTAAAACTTTTTTTCTTAGGCTGGTGTAGTCTCTGTGAATTTCTATATTATCGTGGATTACTTCTACTAGATTATCGTAAACTTTTTCGTCAATATTGTTTGCAAACAAGCTCATCTTTCTTGCTGAATCGAATTTTTTGAGTTTTGCTATGGTATTATTTGCTGTCATTTCTCCATCAAGAAGGGAGGCTGCTGTATTTTCAAATTGTTTGTAAACTGTGTAATATTTTTCGTAAACTTCTTTTCTAAACTTTCGATTTGAATCTAGTTCTAGGTTTGTGAAGTTTGCATCTGTGATTTGGATTTCTTCATCGCCTTTTTTTACTTTTGGAAATTTTAGGTCAGCGTTTGAAAAAATCATATAGGTGTTTTGTGGATTTTGGGATAGTTTTGAAAATGAAGCTATGATTTTTTCTTCGTTTTCACCCAAAGTATGGTCTTTATTTCTAAATAAATCTTCGAAATAATGATCGTAAATTTTTAGCTCTTCTTTTTCTTCTATATATCTTTGTACTTTTTCGTAGTCTTCAGATAAAATTTCTGGTGTTATAAAGGAAAGTTCTTGGGCAAGGCTTGCTAATAAGTTGTCTGCAATTTTTGTCATTTCTTGGTATTTAGCAACTCTTGTGTCCTCGTCAGATTTTAATGAGGCATATACGCCAAGTTTTGAAAATTTTCTTTCTAATTTTTCACTTGTTTTTAAGAAATCATAAAGACTGTCGGCTGAATCCAAAATCCTTCCTTTATATGTCTTTGTTTTTTCGATTAGATTTTTTACTTCTTCTACGTCTTTGTAGAAATCTTCGTCTGTCTTATAAATTTTTTCTGTGTCCCATTTTAGGGACTTGTCTATATCTTTTCTATCCATTTTTTCCTCCTTATAAAGCTTGCGCAACTGATTTGTTTCCTATATATATAAAGCCCATAGCTATTAAGCCGAAGGCAATTATTGCAATAATTTTTGTGCTGGTTGGTAGGGTCATATTCATTATTGGGAAAAATCCTGCAAGGATAAAGCCTCCCAAAAGTCCACCAATATGTCCCGTTATTCCAATTCCTGGAACCATAAAAGAATAAATAATATTTATAGCCACAATTCCTATAAAACTTGAGCCAAATTGCCTTAGAAATTCATTGTCTCTGTAATTAAACATAATTCCAAGAGCAAGGCCAAAAAGTCCATAAAGGGATGTGGAAGCTCCCGCTGATACACTTGTAATTTCCCCAAAAGCATAGGTAAATAAATTTCCCATTACTCCAGTTAGTAAATAAATAATTAGAAAATTTCTAGACCCGTACAAGGATTCAAAAGTATCACCAACACTATTTAAAAAATACATATTCATCAAAAGATGAAAAACTCCAATGTGGATAAAAATCGGGCAAAATAATCTCCACCACTCGCCCTGATAAACGTGAATTTTGCTCATAGCATTAAATCTCAAAAGATTTTCAATATTTTCGCTGCCGCCTGTGACAGTCATAAAAATAAAAACTATGACATTAATCGCCATTAATATTCTAGTCATTTTTCCCTTCGCCATAACTCCTCTTTCTTAAATTTTTATAGAAAGATTATCAGAAATAAAAGCTCTTGCAACAGATTTTATTTCCCTCTCATAATCTCCCCTTTCAAGATTTGCTTTGATTTTAAATTTATAAACTTCATCTATATAAGGATTATCCCTCAAACTTTGGTGATCTTCATCTTGCAAGAAAATTATTTTTATATTCTCATTATACCTTTTGGCAAATTTAGAAAGATTAATAGAATTTTCCCCATTAAACTCATCGACATTTTCACTAATAATTAAAAGGTCTTTGTCCTTTACCTCTTTTTCAAAATCAACGAGAGACAAAACAAGTTCCATAGAATTAGAAATTTTTGCCTTAAAAAATATATAAAGAGCCCAAGCTACTCCTCCTCCTGCACCAAGATAAGGAAAATCTATCTCGCTTGCCCCCAAAAAATCAGAAACTTTTTTAGAAAAGTGCCTGCAAGCTTTCTCAAGTTCCAAAATTTCATCTGGACTTGCTCCTTTTCTTATCGGTCTTTTCTCCAAAAAAGAATTTTTTTGGAAAAGAGTAAGGGGAAGACTTGTAGCAATTTCAAAATTTGCATTCAAAACCCTCCTATCAAGATCAGAAGTGTCAATAGAATCAACTTTGATCATATTTTTTGCAACTGGATTTAAAGAATTAAGATTTTTATCAAAAAATCTAACTCCCAAAGCATAGAGCATGCCCATGCCCATATCATTTGTTGCCGTATCTCCAATTCCAATAAAAAAATCCTCACAGCCGTTGTTCAAACCATCGACAATCATCTCACCAAGACCAATTGAAGAAGATTCCATAACATTTAAATTATCCTTATACAAAAGCCTAAGACCACAAGCTTGAGCCATCTCCATAGCACACAAATTTTTTTTGATAATATACCTTGCAGTAGAAGCCTCGCCTTTAGGATCATGGACATTTACATAAGAAAAATCTCCACCAATAACTTCCTTGATGCTTTCAACAGTCCCAAGTCCCCCGTCCAAAAATGGAAGAATAGAAACCTTGTTATTTTTATTTTCACTTTCTAACTCTTCTTTAAAATAATTTCCAATTTCGATAGAATTTTCAAAATCTTTAATTGAATCTAAAGCTAGTAATATATTCATAATTCACCTCAATTAAATTATACCCAAACTATGTGGGCAAATTATTAAATATGTTTCACGAATAAATCATTAATTATCTTTACCAATTGCAAATTCAATGATATAATTAAGTGGAAAGTTTATAAAATAAACTTTTACTGTTTAACTCATGGAAATCTTTTAAAAAAGATTTCGCCCATCAAAGAGCCACTTAAAAACTTATAAGTGGCTTTTTAAAATGCCTTTCCATAAATTTTGGAAGGCATTTTTTTATTTTGAAAATTTGTGATATTGATTCAAAATTTATAATGAGTATAATTATCATATACTTTGTTTTTTATTTAAAATGAAGTAATTTTTTAAAAATATGGAGGATATTATGTCACTAATAGGAAAAAAATTACCTGAATTTAATTTGGATGCTTATGATCCAAAAACAAATGAATTTGTAAAGATAAGTGATAAGGACCTTGAAGGTGAATGGAAAGTTTTGATGTTTTATCCAGCAGACTTTACCTTTGTGTGCCCTACAGAGCTTGAAGATTTGCAAGAAAAATATGGGCAATTAAAAGAGATGGGTGCAGAAGTTTATTCTGTAAGCGTTGACACACATTTTGTTCACAAGGCTTGGCATGATGAAAGTGAAGCTATAGGAAAAATCCAATACAAAATGATTGGCGATTCAAACAAAGAACTTACAAAAGCTTTAGATATTTTAACAGAAGATGGAAAAGCTGACAGAGCAACTTTTGTTATAGACCCTGATAATGTTATCCAAGCACTAGAAATAAATGCGGGTGGAATAGGAAGAAAAGCAGAAAATAATATCTACAAAGTTAAAGCTGGTCAATATGTAAGAAAACATCCAGACCAAGTATGTCCTGCTAAATGGAATTCTGAAGAAGATGATACACTAACACCAGGACTTGACCTTGTTGGAAAAATCTAATGTTAGACAATAAATTAAAAGATCAGCTAAAGGCTTATCTTAAAATGCTAAAGTCCAATGTAACAATTGGACTTTCTCTAAATGAAGATGAAAATTCAAAAAAATTAAAATCTTTTATAGAAGAAGTGGAGTCTTTATCTGATAAGATAAAAATAGAAGAAGAAATTTTAAATTTCACTCCTGCTTTTAGCCTAAATGGAGAATTTGAACACGGAAAAATTGTTTTTGCAGGAATTCCTTTAGGACACGAGTTCGAATCATTTGTTCTTGCACTTTTACAAGTTGGTGGAATTGAACCAAAAATATCCAACGAAGAAAAAGAAAGAATAAGGTCTATAAAGGAAAAAAGAAATTTTGAAACAATAGTTTCTCTTTCCTGCCACAACTGCCCTGAAGTTGTGCAAGCATTCAATATTATGGCAGTTTTAAACAAAAATATTTCTCACACAATGATTGAAGGTTCAATAAACCAAGATATATGTGATAAAAGAGATGTTATGGCAGTACCAGCAATTTTTGAAAATGGAGAATTTCTTGACGGTGGCAAAAAAACTATGGCAAGTCTTTTAGACCTTGTTGCAGAAAAAGTTCAAAAAGATCTATCAAATTTCAAAGATTACGATATCCTAATAGTCGGAGCAGGACCAAGTAGTGCTACGGCTGCAATTTATGGAGCAAGAAAAGGACTAAAAGTTGCAATAGTTGCAGACGAATTTGGTGGACAAGTAAACGAAACTCTCGATATAGAAAATATAACAGGAATCCTAAAAACAGAAGGACCTAAATATATGCTATCAGTCAAAAACCAAGTAGAAAATCTTGGTGTAGACATAATAGAGGGAGTAAGAGCTGTCGATTTCGAAAAAAATGACCATGAATTTAATATTATCCTAGAAGATGGAGCAAAAATAAATAGTAAAAGTCTAATTTTTGCAACAGGAACAAGATGGAGACTTCTTGGAATAGATGGAGAAGAAAAATTCAAAAACAAGGGCGTAGCTTTTTGTACCCATTGCGACGGACCCCTATTTAAAGGAAAAGACGTAGCAGTTGTAGGAGGAGGAAATTCAGGAATAGAAGCGGCAATAGACCTTGCATCAATAGCAAAAACCGTTACAGTTCTTGAATTTTTACCAGAATTAAAGGCAGATAAAATATTACAAACAAAATTAGAATCCCTTCAAAACGTAAAAGTTATAACCTCTGCCCAAACAACAAAACTCCTTGGTGATAAAAAACTAACAGGTCTTAAATATATAGATAGAAATACAAAAGAAGAAAAAACAATTAATCTTGCCGGAGTTTTCATCCAAATCGGTCAAATTCCAAATACAGAATGGCTAGAAGGAAAAATAAAACTCACAGATAGAGGCGAAATCGAAGTAGAAAAAGATGGTTCTACAAATATAGAAGGAATATTTGCAGCAGGCGATGCAATAAATTCCCTTTATAAACAAATAATAATAGCAGCAGGCTCAGGAGCAACAGCAGCCCTATCAGCCTTTAACTATTTAATAAGAAAATAATAATAATAATGTGCATAATGAAAATTTGCACATTATTTTTTTTTACTTAAATTTAAAATAATAGGGAAAAATAAAAAATACCAACAAGAAAAATGCAAATACGTTATAATAAAATAAAGAAAATTATTAAATTTTATATATAAAAATTAAATGGAGGAGTAAATGATTGGTCAAAATCTTAAAAGTAATCAAGATAAAAAACCCAATAGCAGGGAGATGGAAAAATTAAAAAAAGAATTTCCACAATTTTTTACCAAGGACGGTGAATTTAAAATTGATAATTTCAAAGATTTTTTGAAAGAAGAAGAAATCGAACTTTCAAAGGAAGGCTATGGCCTTGAATTTTTGGGAAAATCTTATGCTAAATACTTGAGTTCTTTGGAAAGCGAAACTTATATTTCTCCAGATTTAAAACATAACGAAAAGGATGAAAATAAAAACAGTGAAAATCTCTATATAGTTGGGGATAATATAGACGCCCTAAAACATTTGTTAGGATCATATAGTGGGAAAATAAAATGTATTTATATCGATCCTCCATACAATACAGGCTCTGACGGTTTTGTTTATCCTGATAATTTTAATTTTAATAGCGAGGAACTTGCAAGAACTATTGGAATTACAGAAGAAGAGGCAGAAAGAATTTTGAATCTTTCTGGAAAAAGTACCCATTCGGCTTGGCTTACTTTTATCTATCCTAGGCTTTTATTGGCAAGGGACTTATTAGCTGATGATGGGGTTATTTTTATTTCTATTGATGATAATGAACAGGCTAATTTAAAATTAATTTGTGATGAGATTTTTGGGGAAGAGAATAAAGTAGGTAATTTGCCAACCATCATGAATTTAAAAGGAAATCAAGATGAATTTGCTTTTGCAGGAACTCATGAATATACGATAGTATACGCTAAACATAAAGAAAATTTAATTATTAAAGGATTAAAAATTGATGATGATGAAATAATTTCAGATTGGATGATTGACGATATTGGATATTATAAAAAAGGAGCATCACTGATTTCTACAGGTCAAAATGCACCTAGAGACCATAGACCTAAACTACGGTTTCCTATTTTTTATAAAAATGGAAATTTAAAGTTACCCGAAAAACATATTTTAAATTCTTTATATGATTCAGAAAAAAAAGTGTTTAATGATTCTTATTTGGAAAAATATATAGATGATAAAAAATCAGAAGGATATCTACCCATATTGCCTTTTGTTAATAAAAAAAAGGCAAGTTGGCGTTGGAGTTATTCCAAACTCCAAAGCCAACTTGACGAAGTGATAATAACCAAAACAAAAAATGGAATTTCATTGAATAAAAAACAAAGACCCGAATTGTCAGATTTGCCTAGTAAAAAAGTTAAAACATTATTATATAAGCCTGAATATTCAAGTGGGAACGGAACAAATGAAGTAAAAAATCTATTTGGTATTGAAAGATTATTTGATAATCCAAAACCTATTAAACTTATTGAAGACTTTATAAATATATCATTAAATAATAATGATATTATATTAGACTTCTTCTCCGGCTCCGCCACAACTGCTGATGCTCTTATGCAATTAAATGCTGAAGATGGTGGAAAGCGTAAATATATTATGGTTCAAATTCCTGAAAAAATTGATAAAAAGAAGCCTGCTTTTAAGGCTGGATATAAAACTATTGATGAAATCGGAAGGGAAAGAATCAAAAGGGCCGGCAAAAAAATTAAAAATGAAACTGGTGCGAATATTGATTATGGTTTTAAGCTTTTCTATCTTGAAAAACCTAAGGAAAAAACTTTGGACAAGTTGGAGGAATTTTCTCCACAAATTAAATTTCCACTGGATGATATGGTTTCAATTTTTGATAATGACCATGCAAGTGGCAAGGAAAATATTTTGTCTACTTGGCTAAATGAGGATGGGTATGGTTTATCTCAATCTTCTGATGAATATGTTTTGGATGAATATAGGGCGAATTTGATTGGAAAATCTCTTTATATTATTGATTCCGGTTTGGGTTCAAGTGACGTAATGGAGCTTATTAGAAGGATAGAAGATGATAGTCTTCTTATAAATAGGATTGTTGTTTATCTTCATTCTATTGATTTTAGTGTTCTTCAAGAGCTTAGAACGAATCTATCTGTTCTTAGAAACAACAAAAATGTAAGCTTGATTGAGAGGTTTTAGTTATGGGTATTGAACTTACTATTCTTCCCCACCAAGAAGATTTTTTGAAGTCTATTGTTAAAGTTTTTGATGGTATTAGGATTTTTGACAGCAAGGATCCTTATTCTAATCCTCTGATTGATTTGGCTGATGAAAAAATCAGGGAAAATATTGAAAATTTGTGGCAAGGTTATGAAAATTTACAGGCTATTCCAAGTAAATGGAGGGGGTCTGATGATGAAAATTATTTGGGCCTTGATATTCGAATGGAAACTGGGACTGGAAAAACTTATTGTTATACAAGGATGATGTATGAGCTAAATCAAAGGTATGGTTTTAATAAATTTATTGTCCTTGTTCCTTCTACTCCTATTAGAGAAGGGGCAAAAAGTTTTTTGTCGGCTGATTATAGCAAAAAACATTTTTCGGATCTTTATCCTAACAAATCTTTGGATCTTTCTGTTTTGGAGGCACAAAAAAGAAAGAGTGGTCGAAAAAATTTTCCTTATGCTGTATCTGAATATGTGCGTGGAACAAATCTGCAAAAAAATAGGTTTTCTGTTTTATTGTTAAGCTCTGGCATGCTTTTGTCAAAGGCAACTATGGATAAGGATGATTATGATCAAACTTTGATGGGAAATTTTACCCAACCTTATGGAGCAATCAAAGCTACAAGGCCTATTGTAATCATTGATGAGCCTCACAGGTTTAAAAAAGAAAATAAGGCTTATAAAACTTTAATAAAAGAAATTAATCCTCAATGTATTATTCGTTTTGGTGCAACTTTTCCCGAAAAGAAAAAGTCAAAGGAAAAAGACTTTAATAATTTGATTTTTAATTTGGGTTCTAGCCAAGCTTTTAATCAAAATTTGGTTAAGGGCGTGGAAACTTTTATGATTGATGCTGAAAAGGAAAATGATATAAAATTTAAGCTTATGGATTTCAAACAAAATCCAAAGCTTTGCTATATTCGTGATGAAAAAACAAAAAAAGTAGAGGAGCTTGCAAAATTAGATAGTCTTTCTGTTTTGGGTGAGGAATTTTCTGGTATTTTTGTTGAAGAAATTGGAAAAACTAATGATGAAAATATTAATCGTGGTGTAACTTTGTCTAACGGTCAAGTTTTATCAAAGGGCGATATTATTTATGGGGGAATTTATACTGAAACTTATCAGGAAATGATGTTAAGGCAAGCCATCATCAACCATTTTGAAACTGAAAAGAAAAATTTTTTAAGAAAAGACAAGATAAAAACCCTATCCTTATTTTTTATTGATTCTGTCCGATCTTTTCGTGATGAAGATGGAAAGGCTGGGCATTTAAGACTTAAGTTTGAAAAAATGCTAGAGGACCATATTAAAAAAGAAATCCAAAAAATCAAGGATGATAGTGACGAGAGACTTTTGGAATATAAATCTTTTTTGGAAAGTTCTCTTTGTGATATATCCAAGACAAGTGGGGGTTATTTTAGCGAGGATAATTCTACTTCTGAAGAAGATATTAAAAATGAAGTTGATAAGATTTTAAGGGACAAGGAATTTCTTTTAAATTTTAAAAGTGATGATAAAAAATGGAATACTTTAAGATTTATTTTCTCAAAATGGACTTTAAAAGAAGGATGGGACAATCCAAATGTTTTTCAAATTGTAAAATTAAGATCTTCGGGTTCAGAAACTAGCAAACTTCAAGAAGTTGGCAGGGGCTTGAGGCTGCCTGTAAATGAAAATGGTTATAGGATTTCTGATAAGCAATTTTATTTGAGATATTTAATTGATTATTCTGAAAAAGACTTTGCAAATAAATTGCTTGGGGAAATAAATGATGATACTCCAAATAAAATTTCTAATATTAATTCAATTCTTCCAAAAATTTCAAAATTGAGAGCAATTTCTGAAGATGATATTTTTATTGATATGTTATCTAAGAAATATATCAACCGTAAGGGCGAGATAAATCTTGAAAATTTATCTAAGCTATATGAAGATTATCCTGAGGCTATTAATAATTTGAAGCCTAACAAGCTTATAGATGGTAACAAAAAGAAAGCCTATGTAAAAATTCGTAAGGATAAATTTTCAGAGATTAAAAGCTTGTGGAAGACGGTTAATCAAAAATACTTCTTAAAGTTTGAGGAAATTCCAGAAAATGAGCTGGAAGATGCTTTTTATAAAATTTTAGAAAAAGATATTTATAGGGATACTAATGTTGAAATAATTTCAAAAAGAACTGAAAAAGAAGATGGGCGAATTGTTTTGAAAGAAAATATGGCAAATTATTTTGTCACTGAAGATAAACTTCCTTATAATGAATTTTTAAAAGAAGTTAATAAGAAAACAGGCTTGAGTATAAAAACAATTCACAAAGTTTTGTGCAAGTTTAATCAAGATAAGGGCTTTATTGATGATAGATTATTTTCAAAAGTTGCTATTAATTTGATAGGAAATGAGTTTAATAAGTGGCTTGATGAAAAGCTCATAAAGAATTTTTCATACAAGGCTCTTAATATTGATGTTAAAGAAACAAGCTTGACTGATAGAAATGGAAATGTTTTGGATGAATTGGTTCAGGGAGTTTTGGGAGTTTATAGGGACGAAAATGTCGATGTTCCAAAAAGATTTCTTTATGATGCTGTTATTTATGACAGTGATAAAGAAAAAGACACTCTACTTAAAAGTGATATTGAAAAAGTAAGAGTTTTTGGAAAAATTCCTAGAAGATCAATTCAAATTCCTTTATTTAATGGAGGAACAACAAGTCCAGATTTTATGTATGTGATTGATTCAAAAGATGGGACTAAACAGATTAATTTTATTGTAGAAACTAAGGATATGAAAGATGAGAAATCTTTAAGATATGATGAAAAAATCCGTATAAAATCGGCTGAAAAATTTTTTGAAACAATGAAAGAAAATGGAATCAATGTTGTCTTTAAAAAGCAATTAAAAAATGATGATATTGTAGCTATGATTAATGAATTAGATAGGTAAGATTTTGGCGATTGCAAAATGTGATAATAATTTTGCAATCGCCTTTTAAATTTAAAAATTAAAGTTTATTCTTCATTTTTAAAAATATAAT
>URRX01000030.1 GCA_900550345.1 uncultured Anaerococcus sp.
ATTTATTATAAAGCTAATTTTCGTTTTGTCAAATTAAAGTAATAAATATTTTTACAAAATACTTTTTCCTGTCTTTTAAATTTATAGTTTGAAAATCATTGATTTTTTATAGTGATTTTTATAATAATCTTATAATTTATAACAAATAACTTGCAATAAATATTTGTTTTATGGTATAATTATAAAGTATTTTTTAACATAAATTAAAAGGAGGTTTTATGTCGAAAAAAGATAAAAAAGTTAAAGATGCCAATGACGTTGGTGGATTTTTAAAATCTGTAGAAAAAATTGGTAACAAGATGCCTCATCCTGCCATTATATTTTTATTTTTAAGTATTTTGGTTGTAATTATTTCTCATTTTGCAGCAAAAGCTGGTCTTAGCGTTACTTATTTTGATGCAAAAGAAGGAGAAGAGGTTACAAAAAAAGCTATTTCTCTTCTAAATCTTGAAGGTTTAAGATATATTTTTAATTCTGCAACTGATAATTTTATGGGATTTGCTCCAATCGGAACTGTTTTGGTTGCTATGCTTGGAGTTGGTGTTGCTGAAAACAGCGGGCTTTTCGCTGCAACTTTAAAAAATTTACTTTCTGATGTTTCCCCAACTCTTTTGACTGTTGCTGTAGTTTTTACAGGGATTATGTCAAATATTGCATCTGATGCTGGTTATGTTGTTGTAATTCCTTTGGGTGCTATGATTTTTGCAGCTGCTGGTAGAAATCCATTAGCTGGAATTGCTGCAGCTTTTGCTGGCGTTTCTGGTGGATTTTCTGCAAATTTACTTTTAGGAACAACTGATCCACTTTTGACAAATATTACTAACGAGGCTTTGAAAGCTGTAGGAATGGATCTTAAAATTGCTGTAACTTGCAATTATTATTTTCTTTTTGCTTCAACATTTTTAATTACTATTGTTGGAACCTTGGTTACTACAAAAATTGTTGAAAAAAATCTAGGAGAATATAAGGGAACTTATAAGGCAGATCATAAGCCTTTAACAGATCTTGAAAAAAAAGGACTTAGAAATGCCCTTATTTCTTTAATTATTTTTATTATTATAATGGCCCTTATGATGTTTCCTAAAAATGCTCCTTTAAAGAGTATTGATGAAAAAACTGGTATTTTAAATTTAAATGAATTTTTGGAATATGGACTTATTCCTGCCATGATGCTTTTATTTTTAGTTCCAGGATATGTTTATGGAAGGACTGTAGGAACAATTAAATCTAGTCACGACCTAATTGATGCTATGACAAAGTCAATGGCCGGTATGGGTGGATTTTTGGTTTTAGCATTTTTTGCGGCTCAATTTGTTGAATATTTTTCAAAATCAAATCTTGCCTTAATTTTGGCAAAAAATGGGGCAGAATTTTTACAATCAATCCATTTGAAGGGCCTTCCACTTTTATTAATGTTTATTTTATTGACAGCATTTTTAAATTTATTTATGGGATCAGCATCAGCAAAATGGGCAATTATGGCTCCAATTTTTGTACCAATGATGGCAGAGCTTGGACTTTCTCCTGCCCTTACCCAAGTTGCTTATAGAATTGGTGATTCTTCAACAAATATAATCACCCCACTTATGTCTTATTTTGCAATGATAGTAGTATTTATGCAAAAATATGACAAGGATGCAGGTCTTGGAACCTTAACTTCAATGATGCTTCCATATTCTCTTGCATTTTTACTATCTTGGTCAGGACTTATGATTATTTGGTATTTATTAGGACTTCCTCTAGGACCAGGAGCTCCTTTGATGATTTAATTTTAAGACCCTTTATGGGTCTTTTTGTTTTAATTTTTTTGAAAATGGCTATAAATAGGATAGGAGGCTATTATGAAAATAAATGCTGATAATTTGGTTTCTATATCCGAGGCTAACAAAAATTTTTCAAAAATTGCTAGAATTGCTGATAAAAAAGGTTCTTCTGTTATCTTAAAAAATAATAAAATTTCCTATGTGCTTTTGCCTTACAAGGAAGTTGAAAAAGAAGAGATTTTCCCTGATGAAAATATGGAAGAGATAGCCCAAAGGCTTATTGAAAAAATTAAAGACGAATATAATATTCAATTAAAATTGGACCTTTAATTTTTCTCACCTTAAAATCTTAATGAATTAGGAATTTTATAAAGTTGATTCAAAGTCATTAGATGGCAAAAATAAATGCTATGAGTTTGAATGCTCATAGCATTTTATTTATTACAAAAACATATGTGTTTAAAATAATTAAAGTTCCTTTGTTTGATAAGTTACCACATCTACAGAATCTCCATCAGCATCACAGATCTCGACTTCACAATAGTCAGAATTAGGATAAAAACTTATGATACTGCCAATAGTGGCTGGATGGATATCCATCTTTTTCAGCTAAAATTTTGCTTTAAAAAATCTTGATTTTCAAGATTGCTCTTCCCATCACTCCTTAATATCATATTATTTGTAGCAATCGTAAAAATATATGATTGATCTTCTATTCCGAAAAGTTGATTTTTCTTTACATCATTTTTCTCAAAATCATCATCGTTTTTTTGCAGCATATCATGCATAGCCGCTATCAAAAATCCTGCTGTTCCCTCTCATGTCAAGCTTATGATAAAAAGGGCTTATAGTTATGTAATTTAAAAGAGAGGGACTACTCACTCCCTTTGCTACTTCGATATTATTTTGCTTTTACTTCATTATTTGTTTTGCCTGTAGTCAAAACTTCATTTAAATTATCATATGAAATTTCAATCATATTTTTCAAAGCTTCATCTGTATTTGAACCTACATGAGGTGTAACTAAAACTTTAGGATATAAATCTACCAATCTTCTTACTGATTGATCTTCCATTTCATCACCAGATGCAAACTCCTTGAAGAATGTCTTAGTTTCATTTGGAAATACATCTGTGCCAAATCCTGCTAATTTACCAGATTTTATAGCATCATAAATATCCTCATTATTTTGCAATTCACCACGAGCTGTATTTATTAGTATTGCTCCATCTTTCATTTTTGAAAGGAAATTTTTATTTATTAATTCATCATTTTGTCCTTTAAAATATGGAACGTGTAAACTTACTATATCTGAATCTTTCAATAATTCATCTAATTCAACATATTTTAAAATTTCTTTTGCATTTTCATTTGGATAAGGATCATTGCCCAAAATTTCAGCTCCTAACCCCTTGAATAATTTAGCTTCTGTCAATCCAATTTTCCCCGTGCCAATTATACCAACTTTACAATTTCTAATTTCTTTACTAAACATTTGAGCATCAACTTTGAAATTATAATTTTTTGTTTTGTTTGTTGCATAAGCTGTATTTCTTAATAGCATCATTACTAATGTTAAAGATAATTCTGCTACTGAATTTGGTGAATAAGCTGGCACTCTAGCAACCATTAAATTCATTTCTTTACATGCTTCTAAGTCTATATGATTAAAACCTACCGTTCTTGTAAAAACATATTTTATGCCATAAGATTTTATTTTTTCAAGATTTTGTCTATCCGCTACACAATTTCCTCTAAGTAAAACAACATCTTGACCTTCTGCTGTTTCAATATTATCATGTGTAAGTAAATCTTCTACTAGTTTTAATTCATAGTTATATTTATTTAACTTATGAAAAAAATCAACTTCATTTGGTCTTACTCCATATGCTACAATTTTTAATGTCATATTATCTCCCTTTCTTAAGCAAATATTCCCATTTTACCAATTAATTCTATTATAACAATCCAAATCGGTGCCATCAAAACTGCTACCAATGTGGACATAAGTGATGCATTTGATGCAAATAAAGCTTCTCTGTCAAAATTAATAGCATAAGCTACAGCTACTGTAGCTGGTGGTGTTGCCATCATTATAACTACAGTTCCCAAACCTACTAAATTTATTGGGAATCCTACTAAACTTAAAGCATATAAAATTACAATATTTATAGCTGGAATTAATACTAATTTAATGAATGTATAATACCATGTTTTTTTATCTGAAAAAGCTTCTTTAAAGCTTACTGCACCTAATGTTGAACCTATTGCCAACCAAGCTAGTGGTGAGGATAATCCTCCTAGATACTTAAATACTTGGAATAGTTGTGGGAATGTATGGTCAATCCTCAAAAATGCCACCGATTTTTTAATAGTTTCTCCATTTTGTTCTACACTAACAATCACTTGTGGTAAATAATTTTGGAATATCCATACTAACAAGCCTAAAAATGTAGCCACTACTATTGGATTTAAAAACATTTGTTTAATATTTTCTTTTTTCATGCTTAAACCACTCATTTTTATATATCCATATGAATATAGGAAAATTCTATATCCTATATTAAAAATAGATGCATATAATGTTCCTTGTGGTCCATAAATTGCTGTTACTATTGGAATACCAAAAAATGTTGTCGAACCTAAAATTGATAAAACTCTTAATGTTGTTTTTTCATCTCCCTTGTATCTTGAGTAAATTGGTAGAGTCAAAAGAATTAAAATAGGATACATTGCTATACCCCACACTAAAAGTCCCATTCCGTTTCTTAATGTTTCCTGACTTATATCACTCATAAATGAGTTATAAGCTAAGGCTGGTAATGATAGGGACAATACTATACCTGTTAATACTTTTCCTGTCTTATCATCAAAAATACCTCTTTTTCTACAAAAATAACCAATTAAAATAATTGCCAAACTCGAAAAAATTGCTGTATTGATTTTTTGCGTTTGTAATGTTGTCATGAACACTTCAAAAAAATTCATGCATACCTCCTAAATATAATATATACAACGCTTAGTATACTTTACTTTTACTTTTTTTACAATCACAACCACTACTTATCTGGTGGTTTGCTATTAGATTTTCCCTACTGTGGACCTTATGAACATTGAATATCTGTCAACTGCACTAGGTTCTCAACCGGTGCTAAAGCACCCTCTTTTCTATTTGTTTTTCTTTCCATTGAATGGATCTATATACTCTTTTGTACTTATTTGGTCTTGTGTATCTACAAAGTAGCCCCTACACCAGTAATTTATATTTTCTCGTTAATAAATCTCTCAAATTTTGCCAATATCTTTTTTTATTCACCATATATTATTTGCCTTCTATATTTTAGTGCAAATACTATATTATACTTACAATTAAAGCTTGTATATGATAAACTATTTTTATCCAATGATTATCTCCTCTAGTTTTTTCTTGGGTAGTTTTCCAGACTGCATCAATTTTGTCACTTGAGGATTTTTCTTGAAGCTAAAGCTATTGATCCCTCGGCATAGACAGGGGTTTTATTGTGATAAACCAACAAAAAAAGACCGCAATTTGAAACTACGGTCTAATTTTTTTGTCCTCATGTAAACCACTTGGAACTATTATTCATTTTATCTTCTACTTACTTCAGTTTTTTATAATATTATATCAAAATCTATAAGTTGATTTTTTGTATATTTTGAGACGAATTTATTCATCTTTTTTCTATTTAAAACTATTATTTTTGTCTTAGGAATAGTAGAAATAAAAACTTTCTTACAGGTTTGAAAATGTTGAATTTCTTCGCTTCTTATTTAGAGGAAAAAAATATTTTTAAATGGCTAGTAAGACAAATCTCAATTTAAATTTTTTCCAATAAATGTTATACTTATTATGTAAAATTTAATAGGTAGAGTAGGGTTAAGGCGTTAAGTGCTAGAAAATGGGATGTTGTTTCTAGACGAAAGATTTTAACCTGCATCCGCTACATCATTTCCTATGATGGCAGACTACCAAATAGGAGGAAAAAAATGAAAAATTTAAAAAACATCAGAACCTTGATTTTGCTCTCATTTTTTATAGCATTATCAATTGTAGTTTCTAGATTTTTTTCTATAACTACAGTAAGTCGTAAAATTGGTTTGGGATTTATAGTTACGGCAGCAATGTGCTCGATTTTTAATCCATCACTTGCTGTTTTGGCATCAATAATTATTGATCTAGTATCAAATCTTATTTTTCCAACAGCTGGAGGATTTTATTTTCCCTTTATTACAACAAAAATTGCCTCAGCTTTAATTTATACTTACTTTTTTTATAGAAAAGAAATCACCATAAAAAATATTATTTTTGCTACAATTTCAAACTCATTATTTACAAGTTTATTATTAAATACCTTGTGGACAAGCCAGCTTACAGGCAATCCTTTTATGGCTCAATTTATGATGAGAATTCCAACAATGGCAATAAATTTTGTATTTCATACCATAGTGTTGATAATAATTTTGCCAAAAATCGCAAAAATTTTGAGAATAGAGATAAAAAAACTAGGAGCTCAACCAGAAAATGCTCCTTATTAGGGGAAATTTATGAAATTATTTAAAATAATAGGTTTAATTTTGGCTATTATCTTTGTATTTTTTGGATACAATATTTATTTTAGGAAAAAATACAATTTGATAAATAATTTTGAAAAAGATTATAAAAATGGATTAAAGAATGAAAATTATGCAAAAAAAGTTGGATTAATTGAATTAATATTAGGCATAAGTTTCTTTATATTATTCTTAAGTTTATAGAAATTTATGCAAAAGATTAAAGCAAAAAAAGACGGGAAGCGCTCTTCCTGTCTTTTAATTGCATATAACTTGTTAACTTCTATACAATCTCACTATACAATTTAAAATTAAAAAATCCATTTTTAAATTTCTTATTTTTTTAATAATTCTTATGATAAAATATAAATGATATTTTGCTAACATCTCCATAATTTAAAAAGGAGGTGAGTATTATGCATCTTAAAAATATATTAGTTTCAATTATTCTTAGCGTTATAGCAAATTTTATCTATGATTTTATTTGCAAATGGCTTGACGATAAGAATTAAGCAAAACATTGAGCCACAAAAAAAGACAGGAACTGCAATTCCTGTCTTTTTTAATGCATCTTATACATTAGTTTCTTTACACTTTCATTATACAAGCTAAGTATTTAAAGTCAATTCTTTTTTTAAATTTTCAACAATTATTTTTGAATTATATCCAATGTTTCAGCGTCAAGTTCTACATCGTCTCCGCCAACAACATCGATTTCGTAAACTGTTTTTCCTTCATCATTTACATCTAATTCATAAGATTTTACAAATCCTTTGTTGTTTTCAAGTGCTTTATCAATAGCTTCTTTTGCATCTTTTACTTTTGCAAAATCAATAGCTTTTTCATCATTAGAATCATCTTCGCTGTCTTGTTCTTTTGATAAAATTTCTCCGCTTTCAGCGTCTACTTTTGCTTCATATTCATCATTTCCATTAAATCCTGTGATGTCATAAGCATATTTTTCATTATCTTTGTCAAGTTCAACTGAAGAAATTTCTATTCCTTCTACTTTAAATTCATCTTTAAATTTTTTAACAGCATCATCAAGAGAGATTTTAAATTCTTTATCTTCAATTCCTGTTGTCATTTCATCTTTTTTCTTTTCAGCCTTATCTTTTGTAGAATTTACTTCTTCAGAAACAGCAGCTTTTGTATTGCTTGCTGCATCTTTTGCATCTTCCTTAGCATTTTTTGCATTTTCTCCAGAACAAGCTGAAAGTACAAGAGCAAGGGCAAGTGCAGATGCTCCATATTTTAAATTTTTTAATTTCATATTTTCCCTCCATTATTTAATAATTTCACATTATTAATATACTGCATTCATAAAATGAAACAAGTATTGATATTTTTTTAATAATCTTTATTTTGATTTTCATTTTGTTGATTTTATCTTAAAAATAAAAAAGCAGGTCATATGACCTACTTAATTAATGATTGGGGATTATAGGATGTTTCATAATAGAATTTATCTGCCCTTGCATAAGAAATTGTATATTCTATCATTATATTTTCAATATCATAACTTTCTCTTTGTATTTTTAAACAAGGACTTTTACTCATTATATTTAACGCTTGTGCTTTTTCATCTTCTAAACTTGATACCGAAAAACTCTCCTTTACTTGGTAGATTTTTGTATTAAATAATTCATCAAATATATCATATAATGCTTTTTTGGATAATAATTGTTTATTTATCGTAGAAAATCTATTGTAAGGAATTATTGTAGTTTCATACATCATAGCTATATCATCAGCAAGCCTAAGCCTATCAAATTGGATTATTTTATCGTCTTTTGCCAAATTTAATAATTTCTTTAAATCGCTGTTTGCTTCTTTTATATCAAATTTAATAACTATTGACTTTGGTTTTTTACCATTTTTTTTGGTTTGTTCAGTAAAGGAATAATAATTAGAAAGATTTTGCCTATTTTGTTCTCTTACAAAAGTTCCCTTACCCTGGATTTGATAAAGCATACCAGAATTTACTAAAGAACCTACTGCATTTCTCACTGTTGTTCTTGATACATTATAATCTTTACAAAGTTGCCTTTCTGATGGCAATTTGTCTCCTTTTTCCATAAAGGAAATTTTTGTAATAAGCTCGTCTATGAGTTTTGAATATAAAGCTGACATAATTATTTATAATCGTGGATTGTAACTCCCTTTACAACCCTATTTACTGTATGAGTTCTTGATGGATTATCTGGTGTATTTCCAACTCTAAGGCTAGTTATCAACGCAATTATTTGACCAACAATTATATAAACAAGACTTAGATAAACATCATCTAATCCTTCTTCTTCAAATATCAATTCATAATCCCTATCTAATTTTGAATTTGAAATTCCTATTATTTTTTTTGCAATTTTATCATTTGCTATCTCATCTAAAACATCCAAATCATACATTCTTGTATAATCATTTGATGAAACAAAAGAAATTACAAGACTGTTTTCATCAACAAAAGATTTTGGACCATGTCTAAAGCCCATTGATGAATCCCAAATTGTTGCAACTTCTCCAGCTGATAATTCTAGAATTTTTAATCTTGCTTCTTTTGTCAATTTTCCCAAAGTACCTGATCCTAGATAAATAACCCTATTAAAATCAAAATTTACTAAGTTTTCAATTTCTTCCAAACGATCATAAACTTCTTTTCCAAGTTTTGAAATTTTTTCTACAATTTCTTTTTTGTTTTTTGTTTTTGTATCAAATATCAATAAATTTGCAAGTAACATTGATGAAAATGAATTTGTCATAGCAAATCCTTTATCATTTGTAATTTCTGGCTCCAAAAATACATAAGATTTTTCATCATCTTTTAAAGCTTGAGCAAGTTTTCCATCTTTTGCACAAGTAATAGGTAAATTATAAAAATCATCTACAAGTTTTTTTCCAAGTTCTACAGCTGCAAGAGATTCTGGGGAATTTCCACTCCTTGCAAAAGATACCAAAAGTGTTTTTTGGTCTTTTTGAAAATGTAGGTAAGGAGATGAAACCAAATCTGTTGTAGCAACTGATTCAAAAGAAAAATCTCCATGAGTTTTCAAATAATCATAAGCAACATTTCCTACATATTCACTTGTACCTGCACCTGTAAAAATAACCTTGCAATCTTTACCTATTTTTTCTAAAAACTTATCTATATCATTTTTTCTTTGTTCATATAAATTATAAACTTCAAGCCATGTGTCAGCTTGGTTTAAAATCTCTGTATAAGTATTTTTAAAATCTTTTTCTTCTAATTTACTTTTGTCTAAAAGCATATTTCCCTCCTATATTGGTAATAACCAAACTTAATAACATTATATTTTCTGTGGTATCTTAATCAAGACCAATTTCATTAATACATATTTTTTCTAAATTTATGCTACTTTTCTATTTTTTCAAAAATTGATACGGCTGTTTCTTTTAAAACTTCATTTAAGCTTTGAATATTTTCTTTACCCTTTTCTCCTAACCATTTTTTTGATTCATCTTGGTCTTTAGCATATATTTCTACACAATCTTTCCATGTAGCCCTACCACACAAAACTCCATTGAAATTTGAACCTGCTTCTTTTGCAAGTTTTAAAGTTTCTTTGAAAAGTTCTGCACTTACACCACCTGATAAGAATATAAATGGAATATTTGTTGCATCAGTTTGTTCTTTGAAAAATTTCTTAGCTTGGTCTTTGCTATAAACATAATTTTCACCATAGCCTTCTACAAAATTCATATTTACTGGTGTTTCCACTTTTAAAACATCAACCTTGTACTTAGGATTATCAAATTCTTTCATGGCTTCAATTACTTTTTTTGGTCTAACCTTTGCATATTTTTCATCTTTTTCGCTATCAAGTGTATAATCATAAGTTACAATTTCCAAAAAATATGGAAGTCCTAAACCTTCTGCCTCATAACCAACTCTTTCAACCCAAGCTTTTTTTACATCATTTATTTTCTCATCTTCGTCAACATCATAATACAAAAGAACTTTTAATGCGTTTGCTCCCATTTCTTTTGCTCTAAGACCTGACATAAAATCAATTAATCTAGGAAGTCTGCCTACTTCATACTCATCATATCCAGTTTGCTCATAGCTTATAATTAAACCCGCTTTTTCATCTTTTGCTTCAATAGCAGTTTTTCCATAAATTGGATCTAACAAAATTGATGATGAAAAAGGTGTAAGCTCTTTTGAAACTTGTCTTTTAAATTCAGAAATTCCTTCAACATTATTCAATGATTCATTTGCTTTATTCATCATTTTTTCCATAGAACCTCTTTGGTCTATGGCAAGAGCTGCAATTATTCCGTCTTCATTTGCTAATTTTTCTAGATTTTCTAATTTTTCTTTTGAAATTTTCATATTAACTCCTTAATTTCTATTTTTTCTTTGTATTTATCAAAATCATTTATATTTATGTGGGCAATTTCCTCATTTAGAACATTCAAAAGTCCACAAGTCATTGATTTTTTTATAAAATCTTCATCATCTTCCTTGTTATAAATTGCAGATAAGGCTCCAGCTAAGGTCGAATCACCACTTCCAACAGGATTTATAGCTTTAACCTTTGGGACTTTCGCCTTGTAAATTTTATTTTTTATTTTAAATATAGCCCCATCTTTTCCTTGAGAAAGAATTATATGAGGAATATCTTTAAGTGGAGATTTATCAAATATTTTTCTTATTTCCTCTTCATTTTCTGGAAATTCTTTTTCAATAATATCTTTTATTTCTGTTTCATTTGGTTTTATCAAATCAGGCTTAATTTCGCCTTTAACAATTTCTTTCAAAGTATTTCCAGATGTATCAAGTGATACAAATATTTTATTTTCTTTTGCAAATTTTATAATTTTTTGATAAAAACTTGTATCAAGACCTTTTGGCAAAGAACCTGATATATTAATTATTTCAATATTTTTTGATATTTTTTCCAGATGAGCCAAAAATTCTTTTTCCTTTTCTAACTCAAGTTTTGGACCTTTTTCTAGAATTTCTGTTTGATTATTATCATGAATTATTGCAATACAATTTCTAGTTTCATCTTCAAGTTTAATAAAATCGTGGGATATTTTTCTTTCATCAAGCCTTTTTTCAATAAATTCTCCAAGTTTACCACCAACAAAACCAGAATTTATCACATTTTCTCCTAATTCATTTAAAACATAAGAAACATGGATTCCCTTACCACCAGCATCTTTATTTACAAGCTCTACCCTATTAACATCATCAATTATAAAATTTTCAATATTGTATGAAATATCAACAGAAGGGTTAGCAGTTATAGTTAAAATCAAATTATTTCTCCTTTTTCATAAATTTTTTATTAACTTCAAGAACAAAATAAGTCTTAGTTCCTACACAATCAATCCCCAAAAAAATTTTTTCATAATAATTTCTCTTTTTAAAATTATAT
>URRX01000031.1 GCA_900550345.1 uncultured Anaerococcus sp.
ATTATTTTGATAGAATTTTCATACCTATCAAGGGTAGTTTTAAAGGAAATTTTTATAAAATTATTAATCTCTCCGTTCTTATTTTTTATATTTTGAATAGTGAAATTAAGACCTGACATATTTATTGGAATTATATCATCCAATTTTTGGTAGGAGTATTTTTTAGTATCAATTGATCCTAAAAAGTCTGAAATTAAGCATAGATATTTGATACTTTCGAGATCTAGATGATTTATGTCAAAGAATAATTCACTATAAATCATCCCAGCACTATCAAGATTATGATAGACAAATTTGAAAGTTTCATCTTCGATTTGTCTTGGGATTTTTTCAATATCAAGGTCTACATCACTAATTTCGAGAGTAGGAATACTTGCCTTATCTTCTTTTGAATCTTCTTTTTCTTGGAAGGCTTTTAATTTTTCTTCCTTTTTCTTTAATTCATCAATTTGATCTTTCGACAAAGAATTTTTCAAATCTTTTAAATCATCGTCAATTTTTTCTTCTATATTTTTGAAATAATTCTTGTCAGGTTTTGCTACTAGAACTAATTTGGTTTTGTTATTAATAAAATATTTCTCTATTTGCTTTTCAAAATAATCAGTTTCAATTAAATCACCCAATTCATTTATATAGTCAATTAAATTTAGGCTATCAAAAATTTCATTATCCAAATTGTGCATGAGTATATATTCAATTCCCTTTGAAGCAGAATTGATTTGATCTCTTTGAGAAAAATCAAAAAGAGCGTGAGCTGCCCTTAGAGAATCTTTTGGAATATGGTGGGCATATTTTTCAAGCTCTTGTTCTATGATTTGAACAAAGCTATCCAAATTTTCATAGGATGTGCCTTGGGCAGTAATTTGTATAGAAGATATATCTCCATAACCATTTCTAGCATAAAAACTTTCAGGAGAAATTTCTTTATAAATTCTTTGAGAAATTTCAGAAGAATCTGAATTAAAAAGAGCTATTGATAAAATTGCATTTGCAAGCTGTTGTTTTATATCTGATCTTTTGTTTGTTAAAAAAGAATAGGTTAGATAAGATTTATTTTTATCTTCATTGTTTGATTGAAAAGAAGTAAAAATTGGTTTTTCATAATAATTTTCACTAACCTTACAATTGGCAATGATTTCTTTTTTCTCATAATTAGATAAATATTCTTCATCAAGATTTTTTAAATATTTTTCAATATCCATATCCCCATAATAGAAAATATCAGCGTTTGATGGGTGATAAAATCTTTTATAATAATCTAAAAACTCTTCGTAGCTTAATTTTGAAATATCATAGGGATTTCCACCTGAAATATATTGGTAACAAGAGTCTTTATAAAGATATCTATTTATTTCATTTATAATATGAGTGTCAGGGTTTGTAATAGCTCCCTTCATTTCATTATAAACAACCCCAGATACAGAAAATTTACCATCTTCATCAATTTTTATAGATTTTCCTTCTTGCAAGAAAATCTCTTCTTTATTTAAAACTCTTGGGTTAAAAACTGCATCCAAATATACATCTTGAAGATTAAAAAAGTCCTTATCATTTTCGCTTGCCACAGGATAAACAGTTTTATCAGGATAGGTCATGGCATTTAAAAAAGTTTGCAGACTTGATGAGATCATATCCATAAAAGGCTCTTTTGTTCTATATTTTTTTGATCCATTTAAAACAGAATGTTCCAAAATGTGAGAAATTCCCTTGGAAGATTCTGGTGGAGTTTTGAATGCTATGGCAAAAGTTTTATTTTTGTCATCTGTTTTTATATAATTAATTCTTGCTCCAGATTTTTTGTGTTCATACAAAAAAACATCTAGACCAAGTTTTTCATAATTTTTATTTTTTATTAAACTATATTTTTCCATTAATAAATCCTTTCTTTATATTTATTACTAGGACTATACTCTTAAATAAATTTTATCTCATTAATAGGAAAAAAATGATTTTAAAAAAATATTTAAAAATTTTTGAAAAATAGTGTAGAATTAGATTAGGTTTATAATATAAATCAATATAATTTAAGGAGGGGAGTAAATGATAGGTATTATACTGGCAAGTCACGGTGAATTTGCTAATGGTATAAGACAATCTGGTGAAATGATTTTCGGAGAACAAGAAAAATTAGAAACGGCAGTTCTCTTACCTTCAATGGGTCCTGATGATTTAAGGGCTGAACTTGAAGAAAAAGTCAAAAAACTTGATTGCCAAGAGATACTTTTCTTAGTTGACCTATGGGGTGGAACACCATTTAATCAAGTTTCAGCTCTTATGGATGGTCACGAAGAAAATTGGGCAGTTCTTACTGGACTTAATTTACCCATGTTAATTGAAGCGTTAGGTTCAAGACTTATGGAAGAAAAATCACACGATCTTGCAAAAGCCTTATTAGAACCTGCCAAAGAAGGAGTAAAAACAAAACCAGAATCCTTGATGGATGACTATAACAATTCAAACCAAAAAGAAGATGTTAAAGAAAATGTTCCAACAGTTTCGGGATCGATTCCAGAAGGAACTGTAATAGGAAGCGGAAAAATTAACATTGTCCTAGCAAGGATTGATACAAGATTACTTCATGGACAAGTTGCTACAAGTTGGACAAAATCAACAAATCCTTCAAGGATTATTGTTGTAAGTGACAATGTAAGTGAAGATGAACTTCGTAAATCAATGATAATGGAGGCAGCACCTCCAGGAGTTAAAGCTCACGTTGTACCAGTTTGGAAAATGGCAGAAATTTTTAAAGATCCACGTTTTGGTGATACAAGAGCTATGTTATTATTTGAAACACCACAAGATGCCCTAGCACTTATTGATTTGGGAGCTGATTTAAAGGAAGTAAATCTTGGATCAATGTCTCACTCACAAGGAAAAGCTTATGTAACTTCTACAGTTTCTATGGGTAAGGAAGATGTTGAAACTTTTGAAAAATTACTCGATAAGGGAGTAAAAATTGATGTTAGAAAAGTTCCAGCAAATCAACCGGAAAACTTTAAAAATATTATGAAAAAAGCAAAATCAGAACTTGGTTTGGCTTAAGGAGGAATTATGTCAGCAATTAGTATTATTTTAATTGTTATAGTTGCTCTACTTGCAGGTATGGAAGGAATCTTAGATCAATTCCAATTTCACCAACCAATCGTAGCTTGTACTTTGATTGGACTTGTAAGTGGACATTTAAAAGAAGGAATTATGCTTGGAGGTGCTCTTCAAATGATCGCTCTTGGTTGGGCGAATGTAGGAGCAGCTGTAGCTCCAGATGCAGCCCTTGCATCAGTAGCGAGCTCTATAATTATGGTTTTAGCTTTACAAGATGGATCAGGAAATGTAAACAATGCTATTAATACATCAATAGCAGTAGCTATACCACTTTCAGTAGCAGGTCTATTTTTAACAATGATAGCAAGAACTTTATCAATTCCAATAGTTCACGGAATGGATGCAGCAGCAGAAGATGGTAATTTTAGAAAAATAGAAGTTCTTCATATGCTTGCAGTTTTAATGCAAGGACTTAGAATTGCAATTCCTGCAGCAGCACTTTGTTTCGTATCACCAAAAGTTGTAACAGGAGTTTTAAATTCTATGCCTGATTGGTTAACACATGGTATGGAAGTAGGTGGAGGAATGGTTGCAGCAGTAGGTTATGCAATGGTAATTAATATGATGAGTACAAAAGAAACTTGGCCATTTTTTGCCATTGGTTTTGCAGTTGCAGCAATCCCACAACTAACACTAATTGGACTTGGTGTAGTAGGATTTTCACTTGCTCTTATTTATTTAAAACTTAAAGAATCATCTTCATCAAATGGATCAAATAATACTGGAGATCCACTTGGCGATATTATAAATGATTATTAGGAGGAAATATGACTGAAGTAAATGAAAAAAGAATAGAATTATCAAGATCTGATAGGATAAAAGTATTTAATCGTCATCAACTCCTACAAGGTTCTTGGAATTATGAACGTATGCAAAATGGTGGTTGGTGTTATTCAATAATTCCTGCTATCAAAAAATTATACAAATCAGATGAGGATAGAAAGTCTGCACTAAAAAGACACTTGGAGTTTTATAATACTCACCCATATCTATCAAGCCCAGTAATGGGAGTTACTCTTGCTATGGAAGAAGAAAGAGCAAATGGTGCTCCTATAGAAGATAAAACAATAAACTCTGTAAAAGTCGGAATGATGGGACCTTTGGCAGGTGTTGGTGATCCAGTTTTCTGGTTTACAGCAAGACCAATAATAGGTGCTCTCGGTGCATCAATGGCACTTACAGGAAATCCTATTGGACCAATATTGTTCTTTGTATTATGGAATATTATAAGAATGTTATTTGAATGGAAGAGTCAAGAATTTGGTTATAAAGTAGGAAATGAAATAACTAAAGATTTATCTGGTGGACTTTTAGGAAAAGTAAACCTAGTTGCATCAATTGTAGGTATGTTTATAGTAGGTGCTTTAGTTCAAAGATGGGTAAATGTTACATTTACAGTAAATGTTTCTGAAGTAACTCAACAAGCAGGTTCATACATTGATTGGAATTCTCTATCAAGTGGAACTAAAGGATTACAAGAAGCCTTTAAACTTTATGATCAATTAGGATCAGCAGGACTTGATCAAGTAAAAGTTACAACTTTACAAGATAACTTAAATCAATTAATACCAGGACTTGTTCCAGTACTTCTTACTCTTGGAATTTGTAAATTATTAAAGAAAAATGTATCTCCAATTGTTATAATTGTTGCCCTATTTATTATAGGAATTATAGCATCTGTACTTGGAATCATGTAATGGTTCAAAGTCAAAATAAAAAAGTAGATTTATCCATTAAGGCTAGATGCCTTAATGGATTTACTTCTGATGGAGATATAATGATAGGGGATAAGGCTTTTGAATATTATAATGAAAAAAATCTAGAAGATTATATACAAATTCCTTATACAGAAATTTCTTTTGTAAGTGCATCTGTTTTGTTTGGTAAAAAAATAAACAGATTTGCAATTCATACAAGAGAAAGTGGAAATTTTATTTTTACAAGTAAGGATAATAAAAAAGTTTTAAGAGCTTTAAATAATTATATAGATTCAAATAAGCTTAGAAGGTCTTTATCATTTTTTGAAGTAATTAAAAGAGGATTTAAAAATTTAATAAAAAAATAGACTCATTTTTGAGTCTTTTTTTGTGGGTAATTTTAAGTTGATAAGGTTTTTTAGAAGAAATTTTAACAATAAAAACTTTTGCACCAAAAAAATCTGCCTTTTTTATAAAGATATTTTAGTTAAATTTAATAAATTGGGTATATAAAATACATAGAATGAAAAAATGTTTTCATCGACTAAATGGAGGTTATTTTATTATGAAAGATTATAAAACAAACAAATTAAGGAATTTAGCTTTAGTAGGGCATTCAGGAGCAGGTAAAACTAGTCTAACTGAATCTTTACTATACCATACAAAGGCGATTGATAGGGTAGGAAAAGTTTCTGACGGAAATACAGTTTCTGATTATGAAAAACAAGAAATCAAAAGAAAAATTTCTATCCAAACTTCAATAATTCCTGTTGAATATAAAGATTATAAGGTAAACTTTATCGATGCTCCTGGATTTTTTGACTTTGAAGGTGAAGTTTTAAATGCACTTAGAGCAAGTGAATCAGCTTTGTTTGTAATTGATGGAGAAAATCCAATTGAAGTTGGAACTGAAAAATATTGGAAATATACAGAAAATATTTCTTTACCAAGAATAATTTTTGTTAATAAATTAGATAAAGAAAATGCTAATTTTAACCAAGCAGTTAGTGACTTACACATTGAATTTTCTAAAAAAATAATCCCACTAACCTTGACCCTTGGCGAAGGTGAAAACTTTGAAGGTTTGATCGATGTTATAGATAAAAAGGCTTATAAATATAATAAAGGTGTAAGAGAAGAAATAGAAATACCAGAAATTAGACTTGAAGAAGTTGATGCTGTTTATGAGGAAATTCTAGAGGTTGTTGCTGAAAGTGATGATGCCTTGATGGATAAGTATTTTTCTGGTGAAAGTTTTACAGAAGAAGAATTTAAGGAAGGATTTAGAAAGGCTATTATAAATGGTAGTGCTGTTCCACTTTTGGCTGGAAGTTTAGAAAAAGAAATTGGTCTTGATTTATTATTAGATATTATTACAAGATTTATGCCATCTCCAGACCACAAGGCTGCAAATATTGGTTTTAGAGTAACTGATGATTATGAGGAATTTGCAGTAAGCGAAGATAGTCCTTTTTCTGCAGTTGTTTTTAAAACAATAGCAGATCCATTTTTGGGTAAAATATCTTTATTCAAGGTTTTATCTGGTGCTATTAAAAAAGACCAAACTTTCTATGATATAAGTAAAGAAAAGGAATTAAAGGCATCTAATATTTTCTATTTAAGAGGAAAAGAACAGTTTAAAACTGACAAAGTTATTGCTGGAGATATTGGGGCATTTTCTAAACAAGAAAGTCTTCAAACTGGAGATACTTTATGTACAAAGGATAATCCTATCGAATATAAGAGAATTAAGTATCCAAAACCAGTTTTATTTTATGCAATAGAGGCTGAAAGTAAAAATGATGAGGATAAAATTTCATCTGCTTTGAAAAAATTATCTGAAGAAGATCCAACTTTTGAAGATAGAAGAGATGTTGAAACTCATCAAGAAGTTTTGGCAGGACTTGGTAATGTTCAACTTGAAGTTTTGATGGATAAATTAAAAGATAATTATTCTGTTAATACAAAAATTGTTGATTTAAAAATTCCTTATAGGGAAACTATTAAGGGTAAATCTGATGTTCAAGGAAAACACAAGAAACAATCTGGTGGAGCAGGCCAATATGGTGATGTTTTTGTAAGATTTGAACCTTGCGATGAAGAATTTATTTTTGAAGAAGAAGTTTTTGGTGGAGCAGTTCCTAAAAATTATTTCCCTGCCGTTGAAAAAGGTCTAAAAGATTCTATGGATGAAGGTCCTCTTGCAGGTTACAAGGTTGTTGGAATTAAGGCTACTTTATATGATGGATCTTACCACCCAGTAGATTCAAATGAACAAGCTTTCAAATCAGCCGCAAGAATTGCCTTTAAAAAAGGAATTGAGGAAGCAAAACCAATCTTACTTGAACCTATTATGAAACTTGAAATTAAAGTTGATGAAAAATACATGGGCGATGTTATGGGAGACATGAACAAAAGACGTGGAAAAATTTTGGGCATGGAACCACAAGAAGATGGCTCACAAATAATATCAGCTCTAGCACCAGAAAGTGAAGTTTTAACTTATTCTATAGATCTAAGATCAATGACACAGGCTCGTGGATCTTTCTCAATGGAATTTGAAAAATACGAAGAAGTTCCAAAAGATTTAACTGAAAAAATTGTTGAGGCAAATAAAAAAGAATAATTTTATAAAATAAGGGGCAAAATAATGAAAGACTGGAAAATTTTTGAAATTGATCCTTGGATAAAGGACTACAAAAATGATATAGACCTAAGGATGGAAGAATATAAAAAACAAAAAAATAGGCTTTTGAAAAAAGGCGAAAAATTGAAAGATTTTGCCAATGCCCACAATTATTACGGTTTTCACAAAACAAAAACAGGCTGGATTTATAGAGAATGGGCACCAAATGCCAAGGGTCTATATCTAATTGGAGATTTTAATAATTGGGATAGACATTCTCATCCTCTAAAAAAGATAAATGACGGTGATTGGGAAATTTTTATTAAAGGCATAAGAACTATCCCTCATAAATCTAGAGTTAAGGTTATGATTGATTATGGGGAAAAACTCCAAGATAGGATTCCTCTTTTTGCAAGAAGGGTTGAAAGAGATGAAAATCAAGATTTCTCTGCTATAATAGAAAATCCTAGAAAAAAATTCAAATGGACTGACGAGAAGTTTAAGATTAAAAAAGATAATCTTTTAATTTATGAAGCTCATATTGGAATGGCTTGTGAAAGAGAGGGTGTTGGGACTTATAAAGAATTTAAGAAAAATATTCTTCCAAGAATTAAAAAAGAAGGATATAATACAATCCAACTTATGGCTATAGCAGAACATCCTTACTATGGATCTTTTGGTTACCAAGTTTCCAATTTCTTTGCCCCATCTTCATGGTATGGAGAAAATTATGATTTAAAATCATTAATAAATACAGCTCACCAAATGGGTCTAAATGTGATAATGGATTTAGTTCATTCTCATTCTGTAAAAAATACCCTTGAGGGAATCAATAGATTTGATGGAACAGATTTTCAATTTTTCCATGAAGGAGATGAGGGTAACCATCCTGATTGGGATTCTAAATTATTTGATTATAATAAACCTGGAGTATGTCATTTTCTTCTTTCAAATATAAAATATTGGCTAGAAGAATTTCATTTTGATGGATTTAGGTTTGATGGAGTAACTTCTATGATTTATAAAAATCATGGAAGAGGAGAAAGCTTTGACAATTATTCAAAATATTTTTCTATGAATACTGATATTGAAGCTATAAATTATCTACAACTTGCCAATGAACTTATAAGAGAAGTTAAGAAAAATGCCATTACAATTGCTGAAGATATGTCTGCTATGCCAGGAATGTGTCTTCCAATAAAAGATGGTGGAATTGGTTTTGATTATAGACTTTCTATGGGAATGCCAGATTTTTGGGAAAAAGCCATAGAAAAGCGTGATGAAGATTGGGATATGGGAAGAATGTGGTATGAACTTTCAACTTATAGACCAGAAGAAAAAAGAATTTCTTATGTAGAAAGTCACGACCAAGCCCTTGTCGGTTCAAAAACTACAATTTTTAGACTTGCAGATTCTTCTATGTATTGGGATATGGAAAAGAAAACTCACAATATTGTTATAGATAGGGCCATTGCTCTTCATAAAATGATCAGATGGATTACAATTTCTATGGGAGCTGAAGGATATTTAAACTTTATGGGAAATGAATTTGGCCATCCTGAATGGATAGATTTTCCAAGAGAAGGAAATAATTATTCCTTCCATTATGCAAGACGTCTTTGGTCATTGGCAGATAATGATCTTTTAAAATATGACTGGCTTTTAAAATGGGATAAAAATATGCTTGATCAAATAAAAGAAGATGATCAGTTAGGAAATGATATTTTTAGGTTGTGGCTGGATAATGATAGGAAGGTTATTGCCTACAGAAATAAGGATATAGTTTATATTTTCAATTTCCACCCACAAAATTCCTACGATTCTTTCCAAGTGCCAATTCACGATAAGGGAAAATTTAAAGTAATATTAGATACTGATGATGAAGAATTTGGTGGACTTGGTAGGATTTCAAAAGATGTTATTTATGAATCTAAAAATTTAGAAAATACTGATTATGATGGAATTGAAATTTATATCCCATCAAGAACAGCCCTCGCCTTAAAGAAGGTAGAATAATGAAAATAATTTGCTTAGGAGACTCCTTTACCCAAGGATATCTTGTAGAATGCAATAATTACACCCGCTTTTTAACTAAGGCGGGTTTTGAAATTATAAATCTTGGTTTAAATGGTTCTACAAGTTCTGATATGGTTAAAAGGTATGAAAATATAAAAAATAAATACAAAGATATAGATTATCTAATAATATTTGGTGGTTCAAATGATTTTTTGAATGGAGAAAGTGTAAATCTTGCATATTCTAATGTCAAAAGTATATTAGACTTATCGATAGCCAAAAAAAATCTAATAATTATCCCACCCCTTCTAGAAGAGGAAGATGTCTATCCAATTTATGCTTATGTAAATGAAAAAATAAATGATTTTGCAAATAAAATTTCTAGTTTAGATGCACTCATTTTAGATTCTAGAGAAATAAAACCCTACTATCTGGACGGACTTCATATGGGAAAGATTTTTCATCAAAAATTGGCAGAGAAAATTGAAAAAATAATAAAGGATGATATAGATGGATGAAATAAATGATATAGACAAAATGGTAGCCAAAAGCTCTTTATTGCCTGAATTTATGAGAAATAAATTAGTGATAAATTTGATTTCGGTTTTTATTGTAGCTCTAATTTGTTTTCTAACCTTAAAACTTGTTCATAAAATCATAATAAGATTTTTTAATAGGAATAAAAAGAAAATAAATAGAAATTCAGCAAAACTTGAAACCTTAATAAAGATATTTTATTCAACAGTTAGGGTAATAATAATTTTCATAGCAATAACAATTATTTTGGACATATTTGGTATAAATACCTCAAGTTTAATAGCGACTGCAGGAATCGGAGGTATAGCAATAGCTCTTGGAGCTCAAACCTTGATAGCTGATTTTGTAAAAGGGATCTTTATAATATTTGATGATAAACTAAGAGTTGGAGAATGGGTTGTATGTTCTGGGGTAGAAGGAACAGTTGAAGAAGTAAACCTTAGAATTACAAAAATAAGAGACTACAACGGATCTCTTCATATAATCCCAAATTCAAATATTACAAATGTTCAAAATTATAATAGAGGAGCTCAAAGAAGTGAGGCGTATTTTTGCGTATCCAATGATACAAAACTTGAACAAGTGAAAGCTATGATTGAATCAGTATCACAAAAAATAAAAAATATACCTGAATACAAAAATGTCTTTATAGAAGACCTTAGTTTTTTTGAAATTACAGAGTTTAAAGATTTCTCCTATACAGTAAGAGTAACATCACTTGTAAAAATCGGAACTCAGTGGGAGATTTCAAGAAAAATAAGAGAGCTAATAAAAATAGAAATGGAAGAAAGAAAAATAAAAAGCAGTTTATTGGAAGAAGAAATATATGAAAAAATATAAATTAAATGACATAGTAAGTCTGAAAAAGCCCCACCCATGTGGAGAAAATAAATGGAAAATAGAAAGAATGGGAGCAGATATGAAACTAAGATGCCTAGGTTGTGACAAATTAGTTTGGCTAAAAAGAATAGAATTTGACAAAAGAATCAGAAAAATACAAAACAAAGATGGAAAATTTGTTTCCATAGTAAATTACAATCCAGAAGATTAGAGGAGAAAAACAGGAATTAATGATAAATGACCGAATAAAAAACAATTATATAAAAATAATAAATGAAAATTATAGTGAATACAAAAACGACTACAAAAAATTACTAAAAAATAGAAAAGAATATGGGGCAACATATAAAGAAGAAGAAATCCCTACCTTATATGATGCGTATTTTTATAACCAAGAAGACTATAAGATTTACGAAGACATGATAGATATATTTATGTCTATTGTAGAAAAAGTGACAAAAGAATACGTAGAAAATAAATCTTACAGAAAAATATTTGACCTAGACCCCTTAACAGAGAAATTGATATTAAAAGATCCAGGCTATAATATATCAACACCAATAGCAAGATTTGATGTAATGTATGATGGTAGAGAAGATTATAAATTTTGTGAATTAAACACAGACGGCTCATCTGCAATGCTAGAAGATAAGTCCTTAGCAGATTTAATGAAAGAAACTAAAGCTATTGAAAAATTAAAAGAAAAATATGAAATAGAACATATAGATCTTTTACAAACTCTAGTAGATTCAATAGAAGATTTATATT
>URRX01000032.1 GCA_900550345.1 uncultured Anaerococcus sp.
TCTTTACCAGAAATTTTTATAATATTTTCATCAGCCATATTAGATAATTCTCTAGATAAAGAAGGTCTTGTGGTTGATAGGAAGTCGGCTAGTTCTTCTCTTGTTTGTTTTAAGTTTATCTTATTGTTTTCTTCTTCTATTAATAAGAAATTTGCTATTTTTTGTCTGAGAGTAAATTGATTTGTAATTTGATTTTTTTGACTTAGAATAAGGCTTTTATCACTAATACCTTAGATTTTTTCTGAACTAAGGCTGAAAAATCAAATGGCTCATTTAGATAGGCATAAACTTCTCCAAATATTCCTTTATTGTTAAAAGTTTGTATTATTGATCTTTTACCATTTGAATCAAATTTCGCCACAAGAATCGATCCTTCTATCAAAAAATATAAATCTCCTTTTATATCGCCTTGATTAAATATATATGATCCTTTTTCATAAATTTTTTCTTCTATTTTTATGTTTTCTTCTAATATTTTTAAATCTTTTTCTGTTAAGTTTTTAAATAAGGGTATTTGTCTTAAATTCATTTTCCACCTCTATAAAACTATACCTTATTAATATTTTTAAAATAAAAATTTAAATCTATTGTTTTTTTTATGTTATTATATTGGATTATTTAAATAAAGTTATTTGACAAAATATATTTTAATACTATATAATCAACACTAAATCCAGGATTTTTATTATAGAAAAGAAATGAATAAGTTATAGGAGAAATTATGATATCTAATTTAATTAATAATTTAAACAGTGTAATTAGGAATTGGTTACTAATTGGATCTTTGCTTGGTGTGGGAATTTTTTACACAATATATACAGGAGCAATCCAGTTTAGAAAATTTAATACTGCTTTTAAAAATGTTTTTGGTGGTATGTTTGAAAAAAATAGCGATGGAATTTCATCCTTTCAAGCCTTATCTGTTGCAATTGCCGCTCAAGTTGGAACAGGAAATGTTGCAGGAACAGCTACTGCTATTGTTATTGGTGGACCTGGCGCTATTTTTTGGATGTGGTTTTCTGCCTTATTAGGTATGGCTACAATTTTTGCCGAATCTTGCCTTGCTCAAAAATATAGGGAAAGTAATGAAGATGGATATGTAGGTGGACCTGCCTATTATATGAAAAATGGTTTTAAAAATAAAAAATTAGGAATGATTTTGGCAAAAACTTTTGCAATTCTTATAGTTCTTGCCTTAGGATTTTTTGGTAATATGACCCAATCAAATTCTATAGCTACTAGTATAAATGAAGCTTTTAATTTTATTCCTTTAATCATAATTGGAATTATTGTAGCTATTGTTGCAGGCTTAGTTTTTATTGGTGGTATTAATAGAATTGCAAATTTTGCCCAACTTGTAGTTCCTTTTATGGCTCTTATTTATATAGTTTTTTCAGTAATTATCCTTATCAAATTTAGGGCTAATCTTCCATCAACTATAAAAACAATTTTTCAGGCAGCTTTTACTTCAAAGGCAGCTGCTGGTGGGGCATTGGGATTTGGTATTAAAAAAGCTCTCGTTATGGGTGTTGCTAGGGGACTTTTTTCAAATGAAGCCGGTATGGGTTCAACTCCTCACGCTCACGCAACTGCAGTAGTTGAACATCCAATTGAACAAGGCTACACTGCTATGGTTGGAGTTTTTATAGATACAATGGTTGTTTGTACAGCAACAGCTTTAATTATTCTTTCAACAAAGGCAAATGAATTTGGTCTTGAAGGTGCCCTTGTTACCCAAAAAGCTTTTGAATTAGGTTTTGGAAATCTAGGAAAAATTCTTCTTTCAATATCTTTAACTTTTTTCGCTTTTACAACAATAGTTGGTTGGTATTATTTTGGCGAAACTAATATCAAATTTTTATTTGGAAAAAAAGGTCTAATTCCTTACAGAATTATAGTTTTATTTTTTATAATCTGGGGATCTACAAGAGAAATTGATTTGGTTTGGAATTTATCAGATTTATTTAATTCTTTGATGGTTATTCCTAATGTTATTGCTCTTTTTTACTTACACAAGGATGTGAAAAAAATGATGAAAGAATATTAAAATTCAAAAAAGACCCACTGATCGGTGGGTCTTTTAATAAGATTTATTTTCTCTTTATTTTTTACGCTGTAAATACTTCTAAGTCTTCTTCTACATTTGTAATTGGAGCAATATTGAAATTTTCTACCAAGAAGTCTACTACTGTTTCAGATAAGAAAGCTGGTAGTGTTGGTCCTAGGTGAATATTTTGTACTCCTAAACTTAATAGAGCTAGTAAAACTATTACAGCTTTTTGTTCGTACCAAGCTATATTAAATTCTAATGGTAAGTCATTTACTGATTCAAGACCAAATGCATCTTGTAATAATAAGGCAGTTTTTACTAAAGAATATGAATCATTACATTGACCTGCATCTAATACTCTAGGAATTCCATTAATATCTCCAAGATTTAGTTTGTTGTATCTATATTTTGCACAACCTGCTGTTAAAATTACATAATCTTTTGGTAATTTTTCTGCAAATTCTGTGTAATATGATCTTCCCTTATGTCTTCCGTCACATCCTGCCATTACAACGAATTTTTTAATATTTCCAGCCTTAATTTCTTTTACTACATCTCCAGCAAGAGCCTCAACTTGGTTGTGGGCAAATCCTCCGACAATTTTTGTATTTTCTAAATTTTCTGGAGCCTTGCATGCTTTTACCATTTCAATAATTTGTGAGAAATCTTTGTGGCCATTTTCATCTGGATTTATGTGTTTCGCACCAGGATATCCTGCATTTCCTGTTGTAAATAGCCTATCAAGATAGTCATTATCTTTTTTAAGTGGAACTATACAGTTTGTTGTCATCAAGATTGGTCCATTGAATTTTTGGAATTCATCATTTTGGCTCCACCAAGAATTACCATAGTTTCCGTGGAAATGATCGTATTTTTTGAATTTTGGATAATAATTTGCAGGTAACATTTCTGAGTGAGTATAAACATCTACTCCAGTTCCCTTTGTTTGTTCAAGTAACATTTCCATATCATTTAAGTCGTGACCTGAAATCAAAATTGCTGGATTTTCTCCTGCAGAAAAATCTACTTCTGTAATTTCTGGATTACCAAATTTTTCTGTATTTGCCTTGTCCAAAGTCTCCATAGCCATTAGACCATGTTTTCCAGTCTCCATTGTTAAATTGATTAAATCATTGATATCTTTATCATCTTTTAAAGTTTTTTCCAAAGTTTGAGCAATAAATTTGTCAACTTCATCATTTCTATAACCCAAAACATTTGCGTGATGGTTATAAGCTGCCATTCCCTTTAGACCATAAGTTATTAATTCAACCAAAGATCTTTCATCTTCATTTACTATATTTAATACACCAACTTCGATAGCTTTTCTTTTTAGCTCATTTCTATCATCTGTTGTATAATTTCCAGCATCTGATAAACCTTCAATATTATTTTCTTTTATTAATTCATCTTTTGCCTTAATAGTTTCTTCTACCTTGTCTAAAATATCTTCTTCATCAAAATTTGCATTTGTAATTGTTACAAACATATTATTTGAAATTAGATCATAATATTTAGAATCAACATTTTCTAATTTATTTAAAACTTCTGAAAGTCCCTTTGTTACATATATTAATAAATCTTGGCTGTTTGCAGTATTTTCATCTTTTCCACAAACACCTACTTTTGTACAGCCCTTGTTGCCAGCTGTTTCTTGACATTGAAAACAAAACATAATAAATTCCTTTCTCTTATACTTTATTTTAATACTCTTTTTCTCTTACAATCCTATAATACATGAAAAAAAACTATTTATCGGTAACCTATGTTACATTTAAAAATTATTTTTTATTTTCAAGTATTTTTAAGTGATTTTTGGCAGCTTTTATATATTCTTCCATAACCTTTATTCTCGCATATTTTTTACAGTTTCCTTCAACAATTACCCAAGGAGCATAGCTAGCATTGGTTCTTTCGATCATTTCATTCATTGCCTCAATATAATTATCCCATTTTTCCCTATTTCTCCAGTCCTCATCTGTAATTTTATATTGCTTATCAGGATTTCTTTGCCTAGCTTTAAATCTTTTTAATTGTTCATCCTTATCAATTGTTACAAAAAATTTCAAAAGCAAAGAATCATGGTCATAAATTTGCTTTTCCATATCAAGTATTTCATCATAGGCTCTATCCCATTCATTTGTTTTGGCAAATCCTTCAACTCTTTCTACCATAACCCTTCCATACCAAGATCTTGAAAAAATTCCTACATATCCATCTTTAGGAAGTTTTGTAAAAAATCTCCACAAATAATTTCTAGATAATTCTTCCTTTGATGGGGCAGAAATTCCGTGAACCTTGTAAAGTCTAGGATCAACTTCCTTAATTAATCTTTCAATAGCTCCGTCTTTTCCAGCAGCATCAACTCCTTCAAAAACCAAAACTTGACTAATACCCTTTTGATAATATTTATACATAATTTTTGCAACTTCATCTTGGAGTTTATCTTTTTTCTCCTCATACTCATCATCAGAAATAGTTTTAGAAAGATCTATATTTTGTAAAATATTCGAAGAAGAAACATAATCTCTCTTATTATTTTCATTTTCCTCTCTTTGCCTAATAATTCTTTCCATGCCTTGACTAATCCTATCGATTGCAAAACCCAAAACTTCCTTGCTGGCAGCTTTTTTATCATTAGAATCAACTATATCCCATCTTGCATAAGGAAAATCAGTGGCCTTTAAGGTCTCTTTGAAGTGTTTTTCATAATCCTTATAGTTTTTTTGTTGGTCCAAATCCAAACCATCCATATAAAAATCTTCCTTAAAAGAATCTTCCAATTTCTCTATCCTTTTTTTCTGTTCCTTCTTATCAATATTTAAGAAAAATTTCAAGATTATAGTTTGATCATCAAAAAGAGCCTTTTCAATTGATTTAATAGAATCAATTCTTTCTTGAATTTTTTTATCAGATAAATTTTTCTTTTCAAAAATTTTATAATAAAAAGACCTATCAAAAATTTTGATTTTTCCCTTTTGCGGAACATTTATCCAAAACTTTCTAATAAAAGGAAACTTATCATCATAAGATTCATCCTTATCAAAAACATCAACATCAAAATTTTTAGCAGCAAATTCACGGCACAAGTCTTTAATAACAAAGCCACGCCCAGAAGATTCCCATCCATCAACAATAATCAAAATCGGAATATCCAAATCATTACAAATTCTAGAGACTCTACCCAGCCTTTGAGCAAGCTCAGAACGTTTAAAATTTTGAAACTTCAATTTTCTTTCCACACTAATACTATTAGCCATACTCCCTCCTTTTTATCTTATTACCCGAATTTTTTACTTCTTTTGTAAAAAAATATTTAAGATTTTAAATTTTCTTATTTTTGATAAAAAATATTTCTATAATATAATTACATATTATAAAAGAAAAGAAAAAGGAGTAAGAATGAAAAAAATTATTGCTGTTGATATTGATGGGACTTTATTAAATTCTAATAGAGAAGTTAACAAAAAAACTCATGACGCTTTAATCAAAGCTCAAGAATTAGGCCACATTGTTGTTATAGCATCAGGCCGTGATCCATTTGGGGTTTATCCTTTTGCTGATATTTTGGAATTTAAAAAATTTGGTGGTCTACTTTCCAATTTTAATGGAGGAAGAATTACAAATTATAAAACAGGTCAAGTTATAATAAATCATTCATTAGATCTTAATCTAGCTAAAGAAATTTTACAATTTTCCGAAAAAAATCTAGATATGCACTATATTATTTATTCTGATGATGGAATACTTACAAGCTCATCTGATACTTACACTTTAAAAGAAATTTGTGATAAGGCCTTTACTAGTTACAAAGTTATTGATGATTTAGCTTATAGTTTGGATTTTGCTCCAAATAAAATTATGTTTTCACAAAACCCTAATTTGATTGACAAAGATGCAAAAAAATTAAAGGATAAGTTTTTTGAGAAAACTGCCCAAGTTAAGTCAACACCATATTTTTATGAAATCATGCCAAAAGGTATTGATAAGGGAAGAAGTTTAAAAGAAATTGCTGATTATTTTAATATGTCTATGGATGATGTGATTGCTTTTGGAGATGAAGAAAATGATCTTACCATGATTGAAATGGCAGGACATGGTGTAGTTATGGGTAATGGAACTGATTTTATGAAATCAAAGGCAGATTTCATTACTAAAACTAATGATGAGGATGGCATAGCTTATTATTTGGAAAAATTTGTTTTTGGTGAAAATTAATTAAAAATAAATTATTTTTATTGCAAATTGGGTATAACTTTATTAGAATAATTCAATAATTTAAGGAGGAATTATGATAATAGGTGTACCAAAAGAAATAAAAGATCAAGAATACAGAGTTGCAGCAGTACCTGGAGCTGTTGCAGAATTAATCAAAGCTGGTCATGAAGTTTTAATAGAAACTAAGGCTGGAATTGGTTCTGGCATTGAAGATAAAGATTACGAAGAAGTTGGAGCAAAAATAATTGATTCAGCTGAAGATGTTTGGGCAAAATCTGATATTATATATAAAGTTAAAGAACCCTTAGAAGAAGAATATAAATATTTAAGAAAAGATTTGATTTTATATACTTACCTCCATCTTGCTAGTAATGAAAAATTAGTTAAGGAATTAGTTGATAAAAAAGTTACAGGAATTGCTTACGAAACTTTAAAACTTGATAATAAATTGCCTTTACTTACTCCAATGAGTGAAATCGCTGGAAGAATGGCAGTTCAAGAAGGCGCAAAATATCTTACAAAACCTGCTGGTGGTAGAGGAATTTTACTTCAAGGAGTTCCAGGCGTAAGGCCAGCTCATGTTGTTATTGTAGGTGCAGGAACTGTAGGAACTGGAGCTGTTAGAATTGCTGTAGGTATGGGAGCAAGAGTTACAGTTTTGGATGTAAATATTGATGCTTTAAGTCGTCTACAAGATTTATTCCCAGATAAAATTGAAACACTTTATTCAAACTCAATTAATATTGAAGAATCAGTTAAAAGTGCTGACTTAGTTATCTCTACAGTTTTAATACCTGGTAGACGTGCACCACAACTTATAAAAGAAGATATGGTAAAAGAAATGAAAGAAGGATCTGTAATAGTTGACGTTGCTATTGACCAAGGTGGTTCAACAGATATTACAAAAGGGCATCCAACTAGCCACACTGATCCAATTTTTTTAAAACATGGTGTAATTCATTACGCAGTTGCAAACATTCCAGGTGCTGTTGCTATGACATCAACATACGCCCTATCAAATGCAACAACAAAATATATAAAAACAATAGCAAATCTAGGTTTAAAAAATGCTTGTGAAAAATCACCAGAAATAATTTCTGCTATAAATACCTATGATGGTTATGTAACCAACAAAGGTGTAGCCGAAGATGATAATTTTGAATACAAAGAATTAAATATTAAATAAAATAATAATTCAAAAAATGGATAGCAATTGCTATCCATTTTTTATATAAAAAGAGAGCATTATAGGCTCTTTTACTTATTTATCTCCTTTTACGAAGCTATCCCAATCTTTTTTAAAATTTTCTATTCCTTGTGTAGTCAATGGATGAGTCCACATTTTTTCAAATAAATTTCCTGGAATTGTTGCAATATGACTTCCTGCAAGTGCAGCTTCTTCTAGGTGTTTGTTTGTTCTAATTGATGCAGCTATAATTTCACTTTCTAGACCATAATTATCTAAAACTGTTTTTAAATTATAAATTAATTCTCCCCCATCTTCTCCCATATCATCAATTCTTCCAACAAATGGAGAAATATATGTTGCTCCAGCTTTTGCTGCCATAAGACCTTGGCTTACTGAAAAAATTAGTGTACAATTTGTTTTAATACCTTTCTTTGAAAGTGTGTTAATAGCTTTTAATCCATCTTCTGTCATAGGAATTTTTACTACAATATTTTCTGCCCATTTAGAAATATCTAAAGCTTCTTCTACCATAGATTCATAATCATAGGAAGTAACTTCTGCTGAGATTGGGCCATCAACAATAGAAGCTATTTCTGTAACCACTTCCTTAAAATCTTTTCCTTCTTTTTTTATTATAGATGGATTTGTTGTAACTCCATCACAAAGTCCTAAATCATTTATTCTTTTGATTTGATCAACGTTTGCAGTATCTAGAAAAAACTTCATTATTTACTCCTTTATTTTTCATATTTATAAATATATTATACTTTTAATAAAAAAGTTTTCACGAGTTTAAATTTAAAATTTAAAATGATAAAATAAATAATAGAAATTAAAAAGGAGTGAATATGAAAATAATTTTAGCAGTAGATAGAGATTTTGGAATTGGTAAAGACAACAAGTTACTTTTTCATTTTAAAAAAGATTTGGCTCATTTTAAAAAAATCACCTTAAATAATATAGTAATTATGGGAAGAAAAACTTATAATTCAATGAATGGAGCTCTTCCAAATAGAGAAAATATTGTATTAACTAGAAACAAAAATTTAAAACTTGATGATGCCATAGTTTTTAATGATGTGAATAAACTTTTGAAATATCTTGAGGAAAACAAAAAAGATAGGGATGTTTTTGTAATTGGAGGAAATCAAATTGTAGACTTACTTTTAGCTTATTGTGATGAGGCTATTATTACAAAAATTGATGCGAAAAAAGATGCCGACACCTTCCTTCATAATTTTGATGAGGATGATGATTTTAAAATCGTTGATGAATCAGAAGAAATAATAGAAGATAATACAAAATATAAATATATCACATATAAAAGAGTAAAATGATTAAATAATTATAAATTATATTTTATTAAAAAGACCCATAAAAGGGTCTTTTATTTTGTAAAATCTTCTAATTTAATATAATCAAAAATTCCATCATTAAATTCTTGTACTACTTCTCCTTTTATTAAAGGAAGAGTATAGTCTATAATTTTTTCTTTCAAAATTTCTCTAGAATCTAACCACTGTTGAGGAATTTTCTTCTCTTTATTCGCAATATTTGAAGGTTTTGTAGTTGAATATTTCACCTTATAATCATTTGAATTTTCTCTTTTTAATATAGGAACTATATTTGTTTTTTCTCTTCCATATTTAATAGCCAAATATCCTAATTGATACGCCTCATCAGAATCTGTTTTTGAAATCAAAAAGCTTGTTCTTTGAACTATGTTAAGTTCTACGCAACGAGTTTTTATTTCTAATTCATTGTGGATATAGTCAGAAATTTTTTGTCCTATTCCTGCAATAATTGGGTGGTTAAAGCCTTTATCAAAAGATTTTTGTTTTTCATTTTCTAAAAGAGAATCCTTATCCATAAATCCTTCTGACACAGCTATTACCAGGTTGTTGTCCTCTTCAAATTTTTCCTTTATTTCCATACTTATATCATCCAAAGATTTTTCATCTTCCGGAAGATATACTAAACTTACAATATCTTTATCAGATTTATAATTTGCAAGATAAGAAGTAGCAGTTAGCCATCCTGCATTTCTTCCCATTATTTCAACAAAGGTAATTGATTTTATAGGATAAATATCACAATCAAGCCTAATTTGTCTTAAAGCAGAATTTACAAATTTTGCAGCAGAAGAAAATCCTGGAGAGTGATCCATTTCACACAAATCATTATCTATAGTTTTGGGACATCCAACAACATTTATCCAATTTATTTCATTTTTTTCTATGTACTTATTTAATTTCATTACAGTATCCATAGAATCATTACCACCAATATAGACAAAAGTAGAAATTTCATATTTTTTTAAAATATCGAAAATTTGTTTATATACATCATCTTCTATATCTTCAGGCAATTTATATCTACAAGATCCCAATATAGATGAAGGTCTTTTTTTAAGCATTTCTTTTGCATTATTATTTTTAAATAAATCTTTATCAACAAATTTTATATCATTATGTAAAAGTCCTTCAATACCATTTAAAGAAACAAAAATATTATCAAAATCAAAATCAATCCCAGCTTGGATAGCTCCAGCTAAAGAAGAATTAATAACAGCAGTAGGTCCGCCAGACTGGCCAATAAGACAATTCATAAAGCCTCCTTATGTTTTTTATTTACCTATAATAGTTTACCATTTAATACTTAGATTGTTAAGCAAGGACTAATTTATAAATTTAAAACTAAAATAAGGGATACAGAAAATCTATATCCCTTAGAAAATATATTTTTTTACTTATTTCTTTGTTGGAAGCTATCCCAGTCTTTTTTTAAATCTTTTATTCCCATTGTTGTTAGTGGGTGTGTCCATAATTTTTCAAATAAGTTTCCTGGAATTGTTGCTATATGACTTCCTGCTATAGCTGAATCTTCTAAGTGCTTGTTTGTCCTAATTGATGCAGCTATAATCTCACTTTCAAGACCATAATTATCAAGAACTTTTATTAAATCTTTAATTAATCTTATTCCATTTTCACCCATATCATCTATTCTTCCAATAAAAGGTGAGATATAGGTTGCTCCAGCCTTGGCTGCCATTAATCCTTGGCTTACTGAAAAAATAAGGGTACAGTTTGTTTTTATTCCTTCTTCAGAAAGAGTATTTACTGCCTTTAGCCCATCTTCTGTCATTGGAATTTTAACTACACTATTTTTAGCTCATTTCGAAATATCTCTTGCTTTTTTGACCATTTATTTCATAGTCATAGCTTGTAACTTCTGCTGATACAGATCCATCTATAAGCTTACAAATTTCTGTAACAACTTCTTTAAAGTCTTTTCCTTCTTTTTTTATAATTGAAGGATTTGTAATAAACCTATAACAAAGACCAAGATTGTTTACTCTTTTAATTTCGTCAATATTTGCTGTATCTAGAAAAAATTTCATTCTTTTCTCCTTTTATTAATCTTGTCCATAATAGGAATTCTTTCCATGTTTTCTTAAATAGTGCTTATCTAATAAATTTTGACTCATACTTTTATGTCTATTTAAAACTTCTAGATGCCAATTCATAAAAGAAACTTCTTCTAGTACTACAGAATGAAATACAGAATCTTCTGCATCTTTTCCAAAAGTAAAAGGTCCATTATTTGCTACTAAGACAGCTGGTATTTCATTAGCTTTTATATTT
>URRX01000033.1 GCA_900550345.1 uncultured Anaerococcus sp.
AGTTAAATTTATGGATCTATTAAAAAAATACATTAAGAGAAATAAAGCACCATATTTTATTTCTGTCTTGTTTGCAATACTTGGAGTAATTTCAAATCTTTTTGTATATATTATTCTAAGTAAGATGATTATATCATTAATTGATGGTAGCCAAGATTTTTATTACTATATAAATAAAATTTTCTTGATACTTTCATGTCTTATAATCAAAGAAGTGTTTATGTTTTTGTCAACAATGATTTCTCATAAAACAGCCTATAAAATAATACGAGATATAAGAAAAAGCCTTATGGAAAAATTATTTAATATGCCATTAGGAGATATATTGAATGAATCTACTGGTAAGTTAAAAGACATAATTGTAAATCAAGTCGATAATACTGAAACAACATTGGCTCATATGATACCTGAGATGACAGCTAATTTAATCGGACCTATAATATTATTTGTTTACATGTTAATTTTAGATTATAGACTAAGTTTAATATCTTTAATTCCATTAGTTATTGGTGGATTTTTTATGACAGGGCCGATGAAAAGAATGAAGGTAAAGTTTCCACAAGCAGTTAAAATTGGCCAAGATATGAATAATTCCGTGGTTGAATATATAAATGGAATAGAGGTTATTAAAACATTTAATCAAGGCGAAAAATCTTATAGAAAATACAGGGACAATGTGTATAAAAAGGCAAATTACTATTATGATTGGATGGGAGAAAATACAAGAGACTATGCGATAAGTATGTCTATTGCTCCAGTTGGTATTTTGACAATTATACCATTTGGTTTATATTTCTGTATGAATGGTTCACTAGATGGTGGTGTATTTTTAACATTGATAATCCTTTCTTTTGGGACTATCCAAAATATTATGAGAGTAATGACTTTTGAAGATGATATTGGAAGAATGTCAACTATTTTCGAAGAGATTAAAAATATACTTTCTGCGAGAGAATTATCTCATAAAAATGAAAATTTGGATATAAAAAATTATAATATAGAGATAAAAAACGTAGATTTTTCTTATGAAAAAGATAAGCAAGTCCTAAACAATATAAATATAAATATAGAAGAAGGAAGTGTGAATGCTTTAGTAGGCGAATCGGGTTCGGGAAAGTCGACTATTGCAAAACTAATTTCAGGATTTTGGGATGTAGATAGTGGTTCTATAAGTATAGGAAATGTAAATATTAAAGATATGTCCCTTGAAAAGTTATCTACTGTTATTTCCTATGTAGCACAAGATAATTTTCTTTTTGATATGTCAATTAAAGATAACATCAGAATAGGAAATAAAAATGCTAGTGATGAGGAAATAATTGAAGTATGTAAGAAAGCAGCCTGCCATGATTTTATAATGAAGTTGTCAGATGGATATGATACAAGAGTAGGAGAAGCTGGTAAACATTTGTCTGGAGGAGAAAGGCAAAGAATATCAATTGCAAGAGCTATGATAAAGAATGCTCCAATAGTTATTTTAGACGAGGCTACCTCTTATATCGATCCTGAAAATGAAGCCTTGATTCAAGATGCAATATCAGAGCTTGTCAAAGGGAAAACTCTAATTATAATTGCCCATCGTTTAAAGACAATAACAGATGTAGATAATATATTTGTAATTAAAAATGGAGAACTTGCATGTAAAGGAAGTCATGAAGAGCTTTTGAAGGAATCAAAAGATTATCACAATCTTTGGGAAACTGCCTTGAAAGGAGAAGAAAATGCTTAGTGTTTTTAAAAAAATATGGAATTTTTCTATTGAAGAACAAGTGTATCTAAAAAAATCAATCTTTGCTAATTTTTTCGGTTCTATTTTTAATGCTCTACAATTTGCAGCCATTTATTATGCGATTTTTGGGATAGTAAACAAGGATATAAGCTTTAAAACAATAGGAATATCAAGTTTATTTTTATTAATTAGTATAGCCGGAGTAATTATTTCAAAAAATTCCTCTATGCTCAAACAAACACATGCCGGATATTTTATGGCTGGACACAAGAGAATTGAATTAGGTGAAAAAATAAAAAAAGTTCCCATGGGATTCTTCTCAAGTTTAAGTTTAGGAAATTTAACAACTATTGCGACTACTAACTTAGATAATGTAGAGACTTGGGTTCCAACTTTGTGTATTATGGTTTTCGGTGGCATGCTTAATGCTATTGTTTTTATCTTATCCTTATTTTTGTTTTCTTATAAGGTAGGTATTGTAGCAATAGTTGGTTCTATTGTATTTTTAATGATCATTGCTCGTATGCAAAAAAGGTCAAGTAAAAATGCAGATAAGATTCATGAGATTCAGGTATCACTTACCAAAGAAGTCTTATCAACATTGCAAGGAATGCAAATTATAAAATCATATAATCTACGAGGAAGTAATAATAAAAAACTTGACAAGAGCTTTGATAGTGCTAGTGAATATTCTTTTGATTTAGAAAAAACTATAATGCCATATAGTTTATTAGCTAAAATCATAATAGCTATAACAATTTGTTTGATGTTGTTTATTTCAATAAAATTATATTTTGTTGAAAATGGTCAAATAGTCAATACTATTATGATACTTATAGCAAGTTTTGTAATATTTGATGGGCTTATAACATCTGGCTCTGCTATGGCTATGCTAAGAATGGTTGAGAATGCAATAGATTCTTATTCTTATGTAAATGATATGGAAGATATGAAAGAAGGAAGTATTACAGAGCCAATAAAAAATCATGATATTGTATTTAAAAATGTCAGCTTTTCTTATGATGATAGACAAATTTTAAAAAATGTATCAGCGGAGATAAAAGAAAATACTATGACTGCCATTGTCGGACCATCTGGATCTGGTAAAACAACATTTTGTAATCTAATAGCAAGATTTTGGGATGTAAATTCTGGAGAAATTTTAATAGGTGGAAAGAATATTAAGGACTATAAGATAGAAAACCTTATGAATTCAATTTCCATGGTATTTCAAGATGTATATCTATTTGAGGATACAATTGAAAACAATATAAAATTTGGAAAACAAAATGCGAGCCATGAAGAAGTAGTTCAAGCTGCTAAAAAAGCAAGGTGTCATGAATTTATAGAAGCTTTACCAGATGGATATAACACTATCATTGGGGAAGGTGGAGCAAGTCTATCTGGTGGAGAAAAACAAAGAATCTCCATAGCCAGAGCCATGCTAAAAGACGCGGACATCATAATCTTTGATGAAGCAACAGCAAATATAGACCCGGAAAATGAAGATAAGCTTAAAGAAGCAATAGAATCATTAACAAAAAATAAGACAGTAATAATGATTGCTCATAGACTAAAGACAATTAGAAATGCTGACCAGATTTTAGTCTTAAAAGATGGAGAAATAGTAGAACGTGGTAATCATGAAGAACTGATTAAAAATAATGGACTTTATTCTGACCTTATAAATGCAAAAACTAAGGCGGAATCATGGAAATTAAATAATTGATAGGAAGAAATATTTAAAGTCTCTGAACATGAAAAATATTTAGAGCAGGTGGACAAGAAAAACCACTTGCTCTTTTTTTCGTTCCTAAATCAATATGGGAATTTTGAAGATAATCTAGAAGATAAAAATGTTGATGTAGAAAAAGTTGTAGCTACACCAATGATGATTGAAGCATAAAAAATGTATCAACCATTACCCTTTAAACAGGATTTAGGTTGATACACAAAATTATTTACAGACCCTGTTATTGTGTAATTAAGACTATAAGCGTTAAGCGTGTTATTTATAGTAAATAAAATTATACCATACTCAGAATATAATTTCAGGGCACTATTGACAAAAGTATAAGAAAATGATAATCTTTATTAAAGAACGAGTGTCGGTCAATAGGTGGTGAGGTTTTGGCAAAGAGAAATGTAAAAGATCCAGAAGAAAGAAAACAGGAGCTTATAAACATAGCATCCAGACTTTTTGAAAAGTATGGGTATGAGAAAGTTTCTGTTAGAGATATTCTCGCAGAAGTTAATGGAGCGCCGGGAATGTTTTATTATTATTTCAAATCAAAAGAAGATATTTTCTTGGAGTGTATGGAAACTTACTTTGATGAAAAATTAAAAAATAAGTTAGGTATCCTTCAAAACAAGGAAATAGATTACGAAGAAAGAATAAAAATTCTAAGAGAACTTATAGTAAAAGATATCGGTCAGTTCACGACTAGATATAATTTTTCAAAAGAGAATTCAATTACAGATAACTCGTACAGGCTATGGGAATTGATTCATTACATTGGGAAATTTATAGATGTCTATTCAGAGTTTATAATGGAAGGAATTGAAAATAAAAAAATAGAAAATAATATGGGAATAAACAGAGAAAATGTGAGAAGTTTCGCAGCTTTTATTTTATACGGAGCTGTTGGAACAATATATAATGACTATATTATTAAGGGAGAAAACAAAACAAATTCAAGTGAAGCCTTTGGAATAATAAGCGAACTATTTCAAAGACCTCATTAGAAAAAAATAAAATATAAGTATTTTACAAGGGAAACATCAATGGTGTTTTCCTTGTATTAGTTTTAAGGCAAATGAACGAACTCGTTCGGTAAGGAGGTATGTTTTAGATGAAAAAGAAGAAATCAATCAAAGATATTATTTCCTACAGTGAAATAAAAAAAGGACAACTTGTAGGAGGGATATTATTTGTTAGTCTTGGGATGCTATTAAGTATTTGTCCAATTTTGGTGATATACAAAGTCATAAAATCTCTATTTTTATATGGAAAATTAGAACAAAGTACAATACAGTTCTGCATCTATGGACTTGCAGCAGTGGTATTGTCATATTGCTTAACTTACATTGGCGGTATTTTATGCCATAAGTTTTCATATGTTTTAATAGCTAACTTAAAAAAGAAAATATTATTTCATATTGGAAATCTTCCTTTAGGGTTTTTTACCGGAGACAACAAGTCAAAAATAAGGCAAGTATTAGGATCGGACATGAATCAAATTGAGGGATATTTTTCTCATCAATTACCAAATTTAATTTCAACTTTAGTACTAATTTTAGCAATGATAATTGTTATGTTGAAGATAAATTTAATATTAGGTCTTACGACTTTGTTAATTATATTTGTTGGTTTAGGAATTCAGATTGCAATCATGGCAAAGATTATAAAGTCGGGTGGACTTGAGAAGAACTTTGCAATTCTGGATCAAATAAATTCAGCAACTACTGAATACGTTAAAGGTATGCCGGAAGTGAAAATATTTGGAACGGGAATAAAATCATTTAAAACTTTTTCAAAGTCAGTAGGAGAATATAGAGATTTTACAAGTTCGATGACATCAATGATAAGACCAGGATTTGTCTCATTTAGAATGTTTATTCTATCTGTTGCTACATTCATAGTTCCAGTAGGAATACTTTTAATGTCACGAAATAATAACTTGGATTTTGCTACAGTCTTTATTTTCTATTTGATTCTTGCACCTGCCATTAGCGTACCTGCATTAAAACTGAGAGATTTTGCAGAAGGAATGAATTTACTAAATGAAGTTGTTTTGAGAATCTACGAAATTATAGATCAAAAAGAATTTGCAATTGAAAATAGTGAGGAAGAGATAAAAGGTCATGATCTTGAATTTGAGAATGTAAGCTTTTCTTATGGAAATGAAGAGGTTTTAAAGAATATAAGCTTCTGTGCTAAACAAGGAGAAGTTACAGCATTAGTTGGATATTCGGGAGCAGGTAAATCTACTATTGGAACGCTAATACCGAGATTTTACGATCCTTCAGAAGGTTCTATTAAAATCGGTGGAGTTAATATAAAAAATATTCCGATAAACGCCTTAATGGACAAGATAGCATTTGTTTTTCAAGACAGTGATCTTATCACAGATACAGTCTTCAATAATGTTGCTATGGCAAAGACAGGTTCTACAAAAGAAGATGTCATAAAAGCTTGTAAAAAGGCAAGATGTCATGATTTTATTGTAAAACTTCCTGAAGGATATGACACAGTTTTGGGTAAAGGAACTTATTTATCTGGAGGAGAGAAACAACGTATTGCCGTAGCAAGAGCGATTTTAAAGGACGCACCAATATTAGTATTAGACGAAGCAACAAGTTTTGCTGATTCTGAAAATGAATATCTTATGCAGGAAGCTTTGTCTGAATTGGTTAAAGATAAGACAGTTATCATGATTGCTCATAGGTTAAATACCATAGAGCATGCAAATCAAATTTTAGTAATATCTGATGGAAAAATTGCAGAAAGAGGTAAACATGAAGATTTAATCGTTGCAGAAGGAATATATAAGCGACTTTTTGATATTTTTAAGAAGACTAATGTTTGGCAAATGGATATAGAAGGGAGTGAGAATGAATGATAAGAAATATTACTTTAGGAAAGATGAATAGTATAAGAAAATCCATTATCTTAAATGTTTTGGCATCTATTTCAAACCTTATACCATTTATTGCTTTGGCAAAAATTGTAGAAACACTATTTTTGAATAGAAGTGCAGATAGTATAAATACGAGCCTATTATGGAAGTATTTTGGGATAATGGCAATATTTTTCTTAATAACATTCTTATTGGAAAATTTAGCCACAAAATATACCTATGAACTTGGATACAAGACAAGTGCAGATGGAAGAATAGAGCTAGCAGACCACATAAGAAAACTGCCAATAGGTTATATTTCAGGGAAAAGTTCAGCAGAGATCTTAGATACATTAATGAATGATTTTTTTAAAGTTGAAACGGCAGTAACGCATCAATTACCTCAATTTTTCAGTGGTATATGTGTAGCGGTTCTTTGCTCGATATTATTTTTGATAATTAATGTAAAAATGGGAATAGCAACTCTTATTGGACTACCTATTTCTGTTCTACTTCTTACACTAATGCAAAACTTTCAGAAAAAAATTTATTTGAAAACAAAGAAAATTAGGATAAAAGAGGAAGAAGATATAAACGAATATTTGGATGCTATTAAGACTCTAAAAGCTTATAACAGCTTAGATGATACATTAACAAAGCTTCAAGAAGATATAGATAACTCGAGAGACGCAAATATTAAGAGTGAGAAAGGAGTTGGTTCATTAACTACTATAGCAAGTATGATTTTAAGAATAGGACTTCCTTTGATGAGTTTAGCGGGTTCCTATTTGTTTATAAATGGATCTTTGGAAATTGATACATTTTTAATGTTCTTATTTGTAGGCACAAGGATTTTTGATCCCTTGGAGCTTGCACTTGTAAATTATACAGGTCTACAAATGGCATCAGTTTCAGGAGGGAGAATCATTAACTTACTTAAGGCTAAACCTATGTCAGGAAATTCCGATGTAAACGAAAGCAACAAAATTGAAATCAACGATGTTTCATTTTCTTACAAGGAATCTAAGGTTATCGATAATGTTTCATTAGACATTAATGAAAATGAATTAACTGCTTTTGTTGGTTATTCTGGCTCTGGAAAATCTACACTAATTAAATTAATTTCCAGATTTTATGATCCTAATGAAGGGACAATTAAAATTGGTGGAGTAGATTTGCTAACAGCCGACCCTGATAAATTAATGGATAAATTTTCTGTTGTTTTTCAAGATGTGTATCTTTTTAAAGACACAATTTATAACAATATAAAATTTGGAAATGAAGATGCAAGTAAAGATGAAATCATGAATGCTGCAAAAATGGCAGGAGCTTATGACTTTATAGTCAAAAAAGATGATGGATTTGACACTATGATTGGACAAGGAGGAGCGACTCTGTCTGGAGGTGAGAAACAAAGAATATCAATAGCGAGAGCAATATTAAAAAATGCACCAATAATACTACTTGATGAAGCAACATCTTCACTTGATCCTGAAAATGAACTTATTATACAAGAAGCAATATCAAATTTAATTAAAAATAAAACAGTTGTGGTTGTAGCTCATAAATTAAGGAGCGTAATGGGAGCTGATAAAATTGTTGTTTTAAACAAAGGAAAGGTAGAGGAAGTTGGGAAGCATGAAGAACTTATAAAAAATGAAGGACTATATAAAGACTTATGGAATTATCAAGAAAAGTCTAAAGAATGGAAGATTGTACAGTAACAATCAATTTTAAAGGAGGAAACTTATGAAAACACAAAAGAAATCATCAAAAAACGCAGTTACAGCCGGTGTTTTAATTGCACTTTACTTTGTAACATATGCAGTAATTGGGGCAATATCTATGCCGGTCCCTGTTTTATTTTTACTAATGCCTATGCTTGTAGCACTATTTGCTGCACCAACCTATCATATGCTTCTTGCAAAGACAAAGTCAGCTACTGCTATTGTAATCGCAGCTATTTTACCAAGTATTTTATTAGTTGCAACTGGGCATATTCCAATTGCACCATTAGTGGCAGTGCCTGCCGGAATAATTGCTATGTTCATAGCAAAAGGTGGAAATTATACAGACTTTAAGAAAAATACAATTAGTCATATGTTTTTTTCTCTAAACTTATTTGGAGGCTTTTTACCAATTTGGGTTATGAGAGAAGCGTTTTTTGAAAGTGTAATAAAAGGTGGCTTAGATCAAAGCTTTTGTAACACAGTAAGAGCATGGACACCAATATGGATGTTACCAGTTATGATTATAGGAACATTTATATTCTCTTTGATTGGTTCTTATTTTACAAAAAAAATATTAAATAAAAAGTTGGAATCCGCAGGAGTTTTATAATGGAAAATTCAAAGTTTGTTCTGGGGTCAAAATATGACCTCAGAACAAAACTTATCTTGCTTATGGGTGCGAATATTTTAATTTTTTTAGGGTTTGATTGGATCTATCAAAGCCTTATTACATTATTTTTTCTTGTCATCATTATTAGCGATCGTTATAAAAAATCCGCTATAAGGTATATTTTATTTTTTGTAATAAGTGTAGTATTGGAAAAATCTTTAGCCTATTTTAATATAAATTTTCTTTTGAATTTAATTTTATTTATCTTGGCAATTGGAAGAAAGTTTCTGCCATGTATTATCGTGGGTAAATGGATTTTAAATTCCACATCTGTTTCCAGTGCAGTAGCAACTTTACAAAAATTAAAACTTCCAAAAGACTCGCTCATAATGATTTCTGTAATATTTAGATGTTTGCCTACGATTAAAGACGAATGGAGTCATATAAATATGGCGATGAAAACTCGAGGAATTAATTTTAACTTAATCAATTTAACAAGAAGACCAACATTAATTATGGAATATTTTTTTGTGCCATTATTCGTAAGTGTGATAGAAATTGGGGATGAGCTCTCTCAATCAGCCATTATAAGGGGACTCGATGCTCCTGTTAACAAAACAAGTAGACACCTAATTAAGTTTAGAAAAAATGATATTGGTGTTCTAATTCTTATGATTTTAATTTTATCAATAGTAATATTTATGAAAGTATCAGGGTGGGATTTATGATTGAAATTAGAGAATTAAGTTTTAAGTATAAGGGAGGATCTGATTACTCATTAAAAGATATAAACTTGAAAATCAAAAAAGGGGAATGCATTCTTCTATGTGGTAGGAGTGGTTGTGGAAAGTCCACTCTATTAAAGCTTATGAATGGCATAATACCTGAGTTTTATGATGGGGACATTTCTGGCAGTGTTATGGTCAATGGTATGAATACATTTACCACACCAATTTATAAATTATCTAATAATGTAGGCTCGGTTTTTCAAAATCCTAAAACACAGTTTTATACAACCAATACAACCGATGAAATTGCTTTTGGTTTAGAAAATTACGGAATAGAAAGAGAAGTAATTAACAAAAGGATTGAAGAAGTTGAAAAAGAGCTTCATCTTGAAAACTTGATGAATAAAAATATATTCAATCTTTCTGGAGGAGAAAAGCAGAAGATTGCTATAGCAAGCATTTACGCATTAAACCCTGAGATATTTATTCTTGATGAACCATCTTCAAGCTTAGACATAGAGTCAATGAAAGAATTATCGCTTACAATAAAAAAGCTTAAATCTTTAGGAAAAACTATTATTATTGCAGAACACAGGTTGTGGTATTTAAAAGACATTGTTGATAGAGCAATATACTTAGAGGATGGAAAAATCATCAGAGAATATAGTATGGATGAAATTGAAAATCTAAGTGAAGATGAACGAATAAGAACAGGACTTAGGCATTCTGATTATAAAGCTATTGAAAGATTTGATGATTTTGAAACTTCAAATAAAGGGACTTTATTAGTGCTAAAAGATCTAATATTCAAAAGAAATACCAAAATAATTTTGTCCATTGAGGATCTTAATTTTTGCTATGGGAATATTATTGGGATTGTTGGAGAAAATGGAATTGGGAAGTCTACATTAGCAAAAATTATATGTGGCTTATACAAAGAAAATAAAGGTAAAATTTTAAAAGATGATGAGAATTTAAATATAAAAAGTAGGCTAAATGAGAGCCTGCTTATTATGCAGGAAGTGAACTGTCAGTTATTCACGGACACTGTCAAAGATGAAATAGTATTAACATCAAATATTAAAGATGATAATGCTTTAGATACTTGGTTAAAAGATATGGAGTTAAAAAATATCAGTGATAGGAATCCTCACACCTTGTCAGGAGGACAAAAACAGAGAGTAATTATCTTATCAGCTTTACTATCAGACAAGAAAATTCTATTTTTCGATGAACCAACCAGTGGATTGGACTATAGAAATATGAAAATAGTAGCTAAAAACATAAAGAAAGTAAAAGAAGAAGATAAGTTGATTTTAATAATATCCCATGATGTTGAGTTTTTAGAGTCAGTTTGTGATAAAGTGATTGATTTCACTTATTTATGAAAATGCATACATTAGTAAATTACAAGAGGGACATATGATAAAAACGCAAGAAAAACGAGAAGTTGTGAATAGTATTTTTTATAATATTCCATAA
>URRX01000034.1 GCA_900550345.1 uncultured Anaerococcus sp.
AATAAAGTGCAAGGTAAAATGTATAGATGTAATAAACATCATTTGACTTGTCAATATTATCGAATATATATCTAATTATTAAACCAAACAATTCTATTTCTCCAAGTCTTAGCTTGCTTATAGCTAAACATAGGAGTATTTTGAGGGAATATTCATTATATTTTATTTCTTTAAATTTATCCATATTAAAATCTGGATGGATATATAAAAGCGCTGTAATAAATTCTTTATGTGCAAGGTTAGAATCTACACCTTTGATAAGCTCAGCTACTCCTTTATAGTAATGTTTACTTGCTTGTATTTCATTGATATGTACTTCTTCTGCTATAAGTCTATTATTGATGTCATTTAAAAGAAAATCAGAATTATCAATAAAGCCATAATATATTAAAGTTCTTACTTTTTTCCTAATTTCTATGAGCCTATCAAAATTTTTTTTATTTTCATTAAGTAACAATTGTAAATCCACATCTAAATTCTCACATAAAGAATATAAGGTCGAGATTCTTGGATCATTCTCTTCCTTTTCTATCCTACGAATTGTCTCTTCTGATATATAAGTTTTTTCCGCTAATTCTTTTCTTGTAATGTTTTTTTCTTCTCTTAATTTTCTTAATTTTTTTCCTATATGATAGCAATATCGCAAAATAATTCCCCTTTATATTTAATAGTATTACAATTTATAAAATATAATGATAAAAAACATTAATCTAATACTTATTTTACTATATTTTTGATATTTTCCCTAACAATGTAATTTTTTCTTTATTAAAATAAGCAATAAAAATAAGCACAAAAAAACAAGGAATAAAAATTCCTTGTTTGTAAAATTCTTCTTATCTTTTTGAGAATTGTGAAGATTTTCTTGCTTTCTTTTGACCGTATTTGTATCTTTCTTTTTTTCTTGGGTCTCTTGTAAGAAAACCTGCTCTTTTAAGAGCTTGTCTATATTCAGGATTTACTTCAAGTAAAGCTCTTGCTATAGCGTGTCTGATAGCTCCTGCTTGTCCATTAAATCCTCCACCTTGTACATTAACTTTGATATCATATGTTGATTCATTTTCAGTTAATTTTAATGGTGCTTTTGCTATAATTTTTAATGTATCATATGAAAAATAATCATCAAGATCTCTTCCATTAACTTTCAATTCTCCACTACCTGGTCTCATTGTAACTCTTGCTACTGAAGTTTTTCTTCTACCTGTAGCTTGATATATAATATCTGCCATCTATAGTCCTCCTTACTTTAAGTCCAAAACTTCTGGGTTTTGAGCTTCGTGATTGTGATTTTCTCCTGCATAAACCCTAAGTTTTTTGGCCATTTGTCTACCTAATTTGTTGTGTGGAAGCATACCTAATACAGCGTGTTCTACAATTCTTTCTGGATGTTTATCCATCATGTCTTTGTAAGTTGTAGTTTTTAATCCACCTGCATATCCAGAATATCTTTTGTATTCTTTTTGGTATTCTTTGTTTCCAGTAAGAACGACTTTTTCAGCATTTACTACTATTACATAGTCACCTGTGTCCATATTTGGAGTAAATGTTGGTTTGTGTTTTCCTCTAATAATTGCTGCAACTTGGCTTGCAAGTCTTCCTACAACCATATCTGTTGCATCAACTACATACCATTTTGGTTCAATTGTTGACTTTGTTGGTACATATGTCTTTTGATTTTTCATCAAGTTCCTCCTTAAATATTTTTGCCTATCTATTTAGACACCGCTCGGATAGGTGGCGGCTTTACTCGTCCTGACATTTTTTAATCGCCCTCAGGATCTGCGATTATGTCAAAAGTATTTGGAACTTTTTTCATACTAATTAATGATACACTGAAAACACGCTTTTGTCAACTATTTTTCAAGCTTTTCTACGAAAATTTCAGCAATTTTATCATATAAAAGCAATGATTTTTTTACTAAATTAATTTCTATTTCATTTTCTTCAAAAACTTTCTTGTAGGAATTTTTCTTATCCCCTTCTATGTCTTTGGCAACATGGTTACCTACAATAATTAAAAAAGGAATTACCCTTATCTTACTTATATTTTTTTCTTTAAATTCTTTAATCAAATCATCAAATTTTCTATCTTCAAAACTTGAAAAGTATAGGTTTTTATCGGAATTTTTTATTTTTTCTTGAAATTTTTCAAATTCTTGTAGATTTTTTCTAGGACTTCCATGGAAAATTACAAGACTTGGATCATTTTCTCCAAGCTCTTCTAGAAACTCTAAAATTTCATCATTATTTTCTTCTTCAAGAAGAGCCTTGGTGAAGGTAAAATTAAAAAATCCATCTTCGTTTAATTGCTCAGCTTTTTTCATGACTTTTTCATATTCTATTCCCCTTAGAACATAAGCCATCAAAAATCTAACATCCCTTATATTTTTATCCCTACACTCATTTAAAATTTCTTCCAAATCTTGACTAAGGTCCTTATCATCTACTTTTTTTCTAATCTTATCACTTGCCATGTAAGATTTTACAAGTGAGCCCTCATATTTTTCCTCTACCTTTTTTCTTAAAAAACTAATAGCTTCCTTCTGATTTTCTATCTTACTTGTTCCATGATTTACTATTATTGTTGCAAATGTCATTTTAATTTCCTAATTTTTTATATTCATCTTTAATATCAAAGGCATGATTCATAGGTCCTGATCCTTTTCCTAAATCTAGCATATCTAAAAGAGCGTTTGATAGAAATTCTTTTGCCATTTTTATTGAATTTTCCATATCATATCCTTTTGCAAGGTTTGCTGCAATGGCTGATGAAAGGGTACAACCTGTGCCGTGAGTATTCGGATTATTTATTCTTTTTCCCTTAAACCAAGTGCCTTTTCCATCTTCAAATAAATAATCATTGGCATCATTTATTTGGTGACCACCTTTTAATAGACAAGCACAATTATATTTTTTAGAGATGATTTCTCCTGCTTTTTCCATATCCTTTTCATTTTTTATTTTCATCTCTGATAAAATTTCTGCCTCTGGAATATTTGGTGTAAGAAGGTCTGCTAATGGCAATAGTTTATTTTTAAGTGTTTCTATAGAATCATCTTTTAATAGTTTTGATCCACTTGTTGCAACCATTACTGGATCAACTACTATATTTTTTGCTTTTCTTTTTTTTAATTCTTCTGCTATTACTGAAATTAATTTTGAATTTGATACCATGCCTATTTTTATTGAATCTGGATATATATCGTCAAATATCATATCAAGTTGGTCTTTTAAAAATTCTGGGCTTGATTCTAAAACTGATAAAACTCCTGTAGTATTTTGAGCTGTTAGAGCAGTAATTGCGCTTTGTGCATATACTCCATTTAAGGTCATTGTTTTTATATCAGCTTGAATTCCTGCTCCACCAGATGAGTCACTCCCTGCAATTGTTAATCCTATTTTCATAATTTTCCCCTTTATTTTTTTATTATATGATAAGTTTTATATATTTTTTTCTTATATATTCATTTTTTATATTAAGGTAAAGGCGTTTTATTGTCAATTTTCTTTATCACTTTTATGGCATTTTTGCAAATGTTTAAGTGCTTTGATATAATTTAACAAAATAATATATAAAGAAGGTTTTTATGCTTGGTGTTTTTGTAAATGCTATTTCAGTTTTAATTTTAGGATTTTTGGGAACTAAGGTTGGGAAATATTTTTCTGACAGACTTAAAAATGACATAATGAAATTTCTTGCTCTACTAATCTTAGTTGCTGGTATTAAATCTGCAAGTAAGGGGCAAAGTTTAGTTATTATTATATCTATTGTTTTTGGAGTCATTATTGGTTATCATTTTGATTTGGATGGAAAATTTCATAAATTTGCCTATTTTTTGAATGATGTATTTTTAAAAAATAAAAGATCTAATTTCCCAAAAGCTTTTATCAATGCTACTTTAATTTTATGCGTTGGAAGCATGGGGATTATTGGATCTATCGAGGCAGGAATAAATTCTAACAATGAAATTCTTCTCTTAAAATCAATGATTGATGGATTGACTGTATTTTTTATGGCTCAAAGCTTGGGAATTGGTGTGGCTTTTGCATCTATTCCAATTATAGTTTACCAAGGATTAATTGTAATTATTTCAACTTATATTTCTCCAATTCTTACAAAAGAAGTTATTGATAATATTTCTGGAGTTGGAGGTTTAAGTATTATGGCTATTGGTCTTTCAATGCTTGATCTAGCAGATATAAAAATCGTAAATTCAGTGCCTTCTATTTTATTTCCTATTATTTATGGATTTATTTTAATGTTATTATAGGAGGATATATGTTAGCAGTTTTGGTTAATTTTATTTTGGTTGGAATTTTAGGATTTCTAGGGTCAAAAATAGGTGATAAATTTTCTGAAAGTTTGAGAAGTTCGATTATGAATTTTTTGGCTGCGGCAATTATTGTTATCGGGATTAGATCTTCAATGAAAGGTGATATTCTCGTAATAATTATTTCTGTTGTTATTGGTTTAATTATAGGTGAGTTTTTAGGTTTAGATAGTAAGCTTAATAAATTATCATCAAATATAGAGAAAAAATATATAAAAGATACAAATTCAAATTTTTCAGAAAGTTTTCTTAACGCATCTATTCTTTTTTGTTTTGGAGCTATGGGAATAATTGGTTGTATTGAAGCAGGAGTTACAGGAGATGACCAAGTTTTGATGGGAAAAGCCTTAATTGATGGTGTTGTAGCATTTTTTATGGCTCAAAGCATGGGTATTGGCGTTTCATTTTCTTCATTTTCAATTTTGATTTTCCAAGCCCTCTTAGTACTTCTTGCAGGATTTTTGAGTCCATATTTGGGAGAAGATGTTATAAATAATATTTCAGGAACTGGCGGACTTACCATAATTGTAATTGGTCTTTCACAGTTGAAATTAGTAGATTCCAAAATAGCAAATATTCTTCCAGCTCTTGCCATTCCAGTAATTTACAGTTTGATTTCCACATTATTTTAATATTTTTATACAATAAAGCTATTTTTTGACATTAAAAAACCCCAAAATCTTTTTTATAGATTTTGGGGTTTAGGTCATTTAACTATTTTTTTATTTATTTCTCAAATTCCTATAAGTAGAAGGATACAAAAGTAAAAGCATAGGAAATATTTCTAGTCTTCCCAAAAGCATGGCTATTGTTAAAACAAGTTTTGAAAGTTTAGACATTTCTGCAAAGGTTGTGATTGGTCCAAAGGCTCCAAGCCCTGGCCCTACATTGTTAAATGTTGTAGAAACTGCCGCAAATGCCGTTTCAAAATCATCCATATCAATTGAAACTATCATAAATAAAATAATAAAAATTAATATATAAATTATCAAGTACTTTGAAACTGAACTTTCTGTTTCTGAATCAACTTTTTTACCATCTAGCCTGTTTATAGTAATTTTTTTTGGATTCATAGATTCTTTTATTTGGTTAATTCCACCCTTTACCAAAATTACAAATCTTGAAACTTTTAGTCCTCCTGCAGTTGAACCTGCACAACCTCCAATAAACATAAGCATAATAACAACAGATTTTGCAAATAATGGCCAAGTTCCAAAGTCAGCTGAAACATAGCCTGTGGTTGTAATTATTGAAGAAACTGTAAATAGTGAATTTACCAAAGAATAAATTGTATTTTGATAAATTGAAACTATATTTATAAAAATTAAGCCTGATGAAATCAAAATAATTGCTATATACCATTTTAATTCTTCACTTTTTACTGCTTCTCTTACACTTTTTGTTACTGCATAAAAATATATATTAAAATTTATACCAAATACTGCCATCATAATTGCAAGAACCATTTCTATATATCTAGAATCATAAGCTCCAATAGAAATTCCTTTATTAGAAAATCCACCAGTACCTGCAGCTCCAAAAGCATGAATTATAGATTCAAATAAATTCATTCCTCCAAAAAGAAGAAGTATAGCTGTAATTATTGTCAAAACTATATACATACCATATAGATTTCTTGCTGTATCTGATAATTTTGGAGTTATTTTCCCAAAAGTAGGTCCTGGAACTTCACTTTGCATCAAAAGTGATGATTCCTTATTAGAATTTGGTAAAATAGCAAGGGTAAATACCAAAATCCCCATTCCTCCAACAAAATGAGAAAATGACCTCCAAAAAATTATTGAATGTGGTAAAAGTTCTACATCAAGAGCAACTGATGCTCCAGAAGTTGTAAAACCAGAAACCATTTCAAATAAAGCATCGATATATCCATTATAATTTGACTTAGTCAAATACAAAGGAATTGCTCCAATAATAGAAAATAAAACCCAAGTTGATGCAGTAATAAACATGGCTTCTTTTGTATATAAGTGAGATCTATTATCCCCTCTTTTACTTAAAATAATTCCAAAAACCAAAGAAATTATTATAGGAATTATAAAATTTCTAATATCTGCAAAACTTTCCCTATAAATTAAAGAAACTAAAAGGGGAAAAGATAAAAGTCCTGCAAGAACTAATAATAATTTTCCAAGAGAATATTTTACAATTTTTAAATTCATAGCTACCCCAATACATCATCAATTTCTTTAAAATCTTTTTGTTTGGTTATAACCATAACCCTGTCACCTAATTCAATTGTACTTTCACCATTAGCGACCTCGATTTTACCGCCCAAACTTTCTCTAGAAATTCCTACGATAAGAGTATTTTCTTTCAAATTCAAATCTTTTAGCTTTTTACCAGTAACTTTTGAATTTTCAATAACAGTAAAATCAATAGCCTCAACCCTATCGTCAGATAATCTAAACAGATTTGAAATAGATTCTCCCCTGGAATTTTCTTTAGATCTTAAAAGTCTAGATACAAAAAATGATGCTGATTTTTTTGGAGTAACAGTAGTATCAACATCAAGAATTCCTGTGATTTTCAACAACTGAGTTCTATTTACCTTGGCAATTATTTTATCAATACCTCTTTTTTTAGCAAGAAGAGAAATTAAAATATTCTCCTCATCAATTCCTGTAAGAGAAACAACTGCATCATAATTTTCAATTCTTATCTCATCAAGAATTTCGGGATCTGATCCATCAGCATTAATAACATCACAATCTGGAAGGCTTTCAGAAAAATTCAATGCCCTTTCCTTATTATTTTCCAAAACTGTAACCTTAAAATTTCTCTTTAATAATAATCTAGAAAGATATAAAGCAATAGATCCTCCACCAACTATTAAAACATCTTTAATATTTCTTCTTGAATCAACTTGTCTCTTATAAAACTTATCAATATCCTCTCTAGGACCTGCAACATAAATTTTTTCGCCAACTTCTAGAATATGATTACCATTTGGTATAACAACCTGGTCATCCTTCTCACCTATAACAATAATTGTATTACCCAAAAGTCCCTCAGAATTTATTTCCATCAAAGATTTATTTTTAAGCTTAGAATTTTCATCAATCTCAAGCTCAATCAAAATAACCTTAGAATCCAAAAAATTTTCCACATTAACAGCATAAGTATATTTTAAAGTTCTTTGAATTTCCTTGGCAGCAGAAAATTCCGGGTTAACAAGCCTATCGACCCCCATAGTAGTTCTCATAAACTCATCATCCTTAATATATCTAGGATCACGAAGTCTAACAATAGTTGCTCTAGCTCCCATTTTCTTAGCAATCATAGATGAAATTAAATTTACATCATCATTATAAGTCATGGCAATAAAAGCATCGCATTCATTAACATTAGCCTCATTGAGAACATCTATATCTCTACCATCACCCAAAATGCCCATAACATCATTTTGAGAAAGAAGTCTTTCCAGCACATCTTTATTTTTTTCTATAACTAAAATATTGTGACCTTCATCAGAAAGCTGACTAGTAAGATAAGATCCAACCTTACCAGCACCTACAATAATAACATTCATAAATCCCCCTACAGGTAAATTACCTATTAACATTGTATAATAAGTAATAAAAAAAACCAATTTATTATAAAATTAAAATTATTTTCTAAACTACAAGCTACAAAATTAAAATTTAAAATAATAAAGTTCATTTATATTAAATATCATTTTTTAAATATAGAAATTAATCTATTTCTACTTAAAATAATTTCATATTCTAAAAAAACAAATACTTAACTTACGAACATATAATCATGTTACTATTTTATTAAAAGTATTAGCTATAAAATAATTTTAAGCAAAAGAAAAGCACCAATTTAATTGGTGCTTAATCTGGTGGGCCTCCAGGGACTCGAACCCTGGACCTACCGGTTATGAGCCGGGCGCTCTAACCAACTGAGCTAGAGGCCCAAACAAAACCTTGTAATTTTTAATAAAAAAATTTTATGAAATAAATTCATAATTAGGCTTGTTTTTGGTGGACCTGAGTAGACTCGAACTACCGACCTCACGCTTATCAGGCGTGCGCTCTAACCTGCTGAGCTACAGGTCCATATATAAAATTAAAATGGCAGGGGTTACAGGACTTGAACCCGTGACATCCGGTTTTGGAGACCGACGTTCTACCAACTGAACTAAACCCCTACTTAAATCCTTCAACTAAGAAGAGATTTTTTTGGTGCCCAGAGGCGGAATCGAACCACCGACACGGGGATTTTCAGTCCCCTGCTCTACCGACTGAGCTATCTGGGCATATGGCGGAGAAGGAGGGATTTGAACCCTCGCATCCCTTTTGAAAGGATCTACTCCCTTAGCAGGGGAGCCTCTTCAGCCACTTGAGTACTTCTCCATCAAGTCAATAGATATTGACTCTTATTTTTTTGGCGGAGAGGAAGGGATTCGAACCCTTGTGAGCCGTAAGACTCTAACGGTTTTCAAGACCGCCCCGTTATGACCGCTTCGGTACCTCTCCATATATTGGTGACCCATCGGAGATTCGAACTCCGGACACCTTGATTAAAAGTCAAGTGCTCTACCGACTGAGCTAATGGATCAATTTAGAAATACAGTGGCTAAAATGCCTTTCTTGCCTATTTAGCTTGCCAGTATAACCACTAAATAATAACATGAAATATTAATGGTGACCCATCGGAGATTCGAACTCCGGACACCTTGATTAAAAGTCAAGTGCTCTACCGACTGAGCTAATGGATCAAATATGGCTGGGATAGCAGGACTCGAACCTACGCATACCAGAGTCAAAGTCTGGTGCCTTACCGACTTGGCTATATCCCAAAAATGGCGCGCCTGAGAGGAGTCGAACCTCTGACACACGGATTAGAAGTCCGTTGCTCTATCCAGCTGAGCTACAGGCGCTTATGGAGCGGGTGAAGGGAATCGGACCCTCGCAACCAGCTTGGAAGGCTGGGGCTCTACCACTGAGCTACACCCGCAAATTGGTGGGGAAGAGCGGATTCGAACCACTGAAAGCTAAGCTAACGGATTTACAGTCCGTCCCATTTGGCCAACTCTGGAACTTCCCCAAAATTTGTATTTCACAATTATATATTATAGCATAAACTATATTTATATTCAACTTTATTTCACAATAAAATTGGAGCTGATGATAGGACTTGAACCTACAACCTATTGATTACAAATCAATTGCTCTACCAATTGAGCTACATCAGCATATTGGATCTCATCTGAAATCCAACTCTATAATAGCCTTAAAGGCAATGGCGACTTAGATGGGATTCGAACCCACGACCTCTGCCGTGACAGGGCAGCATTCTAACCAGCTGAACTACTAAGCCATAATAATTTTTGGTGGAAGTAACAGGGCTCGAACCTGTGACCCCCTGCTTGTAAGGCAGATGCTCTCCCAACTGAGCTATACTTCCAAAATGGTGACCCTACCGGGATTTGAACCCGGGATACCGCCGTGAAAGGGCGATGTCTTAACCGCTTGACCATAGGGCCTTATTAAATTTCATAAACAAGCATACAAAAAAAGTATGGTTGCGGGAGTAGGATTTGAACCTACGACCTCCGGGTTATGAGCCCGACGAGCCACCAAGCTGCTCCATCCCGCGTTATTGGTGCCGAGAATCGGAATCGAACCGATACGGTGTTTGACCACCGCAGGATTTTAAGTCCTGTGCGTCTGCCAGTTCCGCCACCCCGGCATTTGGCGCTCAGGGTGGGGCTCGAACCCACAACCTACCGGTTAACAGCCGGGTGCTCCACCATTGAGCTACCTAAGCACGAATAATATGTACAATTATAAATTATTAAATTTAATTTGTCAAAAAATCTTACATTTTTTTGTGAAGAAATAATCTTCACAAAAAAGTAAGTTTGGCAACTACCTAGTCTCCCGGGAGGTCTCCCTCCGAGTACCATCGGCGTTAGAAGGCTTAACTTCTGTGTTCGGTATGGGAACAGGTGTATCCCTTCTGCCATCGTCACCATATATTAATTATACTACTTTTAACCTAATTTAAAACTTATTCTCGCTTCGCTGAGAGTGCTCCGCACGGGTCCTTTATGAGCCGGACGGGCTGTCCTCCTAGAGCCGGACGGGCTAGTTTAATAGCTATAAATATTTCCAGTCAAGATTTAAAGTTTAGTATCCATTAGCTTAATACATTACTGCACTTACACCTTGGACCTATCAAAGGTATTTTCTTTACCTACTCTTAGAAATCTTATCTTGAGGGTTGCTTCGTACTTAGATGCTTTCAGTACTTATCAATTCCGCACTTAGCTACCGAGCCATGCTAGTGGCCTAACAACTCGTACACCATTGGTGCGTCCATCCCGGTCCTCTCGTACTAAGGACAGCTCCTCTCAAATTTCTTACGCCCACGCTGGATAGGGACCGAACTGTCTCACGACGTTCTGAACCCAGCTCGCGTGCCTCTTTAATGGGCGAACAGCCCAACCCTTGGGACCTACTCCAGCCCCAGGATGAGACGAGCCGACATCGAGGTGCCAAACCTCCCCGTCGATGTGGACTCTTGGGGGAG
>URRX01000035.1 GCA_900550345.1 uncultured Anaerococcus sp.
AATTAAAAATATATAGATTAAATTGTATTATGAAAACACTTTTCTTTTTAGTATTTTAATGATATATTAAACTTGTAAATGTAATTTGTAAAATAATTTTATAGCTACGGCTATAAAATTTTTTAAATTTAGGAGAAAAATGATACTTGTTATCAGGTTTCTGAAATTTTTTTAGGAGGATATATGGCTTATACAGATTATCTTGTCAAAAAAGATGAGGCCAAGGATTTATTTGAAATCCTAAAATCCAAATACACAATTTTTGCACCAAAAAGAATTGTAAATGGTGGAAGATATTGTAATATGGATGCAATAATGTACGAAAATGTACAAAGTTTTGACGAAATAGAATATAAAGAAAAATCTACATATTCAGCTAAGGAAGCTTTACTTCCAATGACTGAAAAATTATTCTATTTTACTGAAGATGACTATACAGAAACAAAAGAACCTTACAAAAAAGAAGTTTTAGTTTTTGCAAGAGCTTGTGATATAAATGCAATCAAACACTTAGATGATATATTCATCAAAAATGGACCTTTTGAAGATATGTTCTATCAAAGACGTAAAAATAAAATTCATTACGCTTTATTAGAATGTCAATCAGACCTTGATAGAAATTGTTTTTGTGTATCATGTGATGCAAACAAAACAGACAATTATACATACGCATTTAGATTCAATGAAGATGGATCTATGAACATAAAAGTAGAAGATGATTTAGACTTATCAGCATTTTCAAATGAAGAGTTTGATTTGAAATTCCCAGAAGAAAATGAATTAAAAGTTACATTTCCAGAAATAAAAGATGACAAAGAAGCAAATTTAATTGCAAATTCAGAAATTTGGGATGAATATAATTCAAGATGTATAGGATGTGGATCATGTACAACTTCATGTTCAACTTGTACTTGTTTTACAACTAGAGATGTAACATATACACTAAATAGACGTGTTGGTGAAAGAAGAAGAACTAATGCATCATGTATGACTAAAGATTTTGATCTTGTAGCAGGTGGTGGACATTTTAGAAATCAAATTAAAGAAAGATATAGATATAAAATTATGCACAAAATCTATGCCCACAATAAAAGATTTGGTGATGGTCCAATGTGCGTAGGATGTGGAAGATGTTCTGCTCACTGTCCTCAATTGATTTCTTATCCAGCATCAATTAATAAGGTTAGTGAAGAATTAGAAAAAATAAGAAGTGAGGTAAAATAATGCAAAAAAATGAAATAAAAAGATCAACTGATGATTATTTAAATTATGTTTTACCAAAATCTTATGAAATTTTGGATATAAAAAAACACACTCAAAATGAATGGACTTTCAAAGTAGAATTTGATAAAAAAGTAGAACCTGGTCAATTTTTACAAGTATCTCTTGCCAAAATTGGTGAGGCTCCAATTTCTGTTTCAGGAATGGGAGAAGGCTATGTAGAAATGACTATAAGAAATGTTGGTGAAGTTACATCTGAGCTTTTCAAATCAACTCCAGGTGATAGAATTTATCTAAGAGGACCATATGGAAATGGTTGGCCAATTGATAAATTGAAAGGAAAAAATGTAATTGTTATTGCTGGTGGTACAGGAGTAAGCCCTGTAAAAGGTTTAATAGAATACATAAAAGAAAATCCAAATGAATTCGAATCATTAAATTTAATTTTAGGATTTAAAAATCATGAATCAGTTTTGTTCAAAGAAAGTTTAGAAGATTGGAAAAATCAAGAAAAAATAAGTACTGTTTATTCCCTAGATAATGAAGAAGTTGATGGATTTAAAAAAGGAATGGTAACAGCATTTATTCCTGATCTTCCGTTAAAATCATTTGATGGAAACTATGCAGTAGTTATGGTAGGCCCTCCAATTATGATGAAATTTACATCTCTTGCCTTAATAAAAGAAGGTGTAACAGAAGATAAAATTTGGACAAGTTTTGAAAGAAAAATGTCTTGTGCAGTAGGAAAATGTGGACATTGTAGAATAAATGAAACATATGTTTGTTTAGATGGCCCAGTTTTCCCTTATACAGTTGCAAAAGACTTACTAGATTAAGGAGAGATTATGACATTAGATATAGATGTAGCAAAAGTTAGAAATAATTGTTATCGCCAATCTAAAATTCCTGGAGAATTTTTACTACAATTAAGATCTCCTGGAGCTTTGGTAGATGCAAAATGGTTAGAAATGGTACAAATGCTTTGTCAAAAATATGGAGATGGAAATTTTCATTTTGGTACAAGACAAACTTTTAATATTACAGGAATAAAATATGAAGATATTCCAAAAGTAAATGAAATCATAAGACCATACATAGAAGAAATTGAAGGAAGCAGAGATGTAGAAATTGTATACAATGACGAAGGATATCCATACATTGGACCTAGAAATATTATGGCTTGTATTGGTGGAAGACATTGTATAAAAGCTGCACAAAATACACAAAGACTAGCAGACAAATTAGAAAAAATAATATATGAATCACCTTATCAAATAAAAGTTGCAGTTACAGGTTGCCCAAATGACTGTGTAAAAGCTCACTTTACAGATTTTGGATTTATTGGCGTTACAAAGCCAGTTTATGATATTGATCGTTGTATAGGTTGTGGAGCTTGTGTTGATAGATGCAAAGCTGTAGCAACAAGGGTATTATCACTAAATGAACAAGGTAAAGTAGACAAAGATCCATGTTGCTGTGTTGGATGTGGAGAATGTGTAACAAGATGTCCAAATTCTGCTTGGAGAAGACCAGATAGAAAAATGTGGAATGTAATAATTGGTGGAAGAACTGGAAAGCAATTCCCAAGAATGGGACAAATGTTCGCAAGATGGATGGACGAAGATGCAGTAATCCAAATGATGAAAAATTGGAAGGATTTCTCAGCTTATGTACTTGATAATAAACCTGTATATATGCACGGTGGACATTTAATAGATAGAGTAGGTTTCCCAACTTTCAAAAAAATGATGTTAAAAGATGTTGACTTAAATCCAGAATGTCTAATAGCTGATAGAATTAATTGGACAGAAAAAGAATATAGATCTTCAATAAATGTAATGAAATTAGAAGATCATACGAATGTAAAATAAGGAGCTTATATGAGATCACAATTTCAACCAAAAGATTTACTAGAAACATTAGTAAAACTAGAACAAAATGGTCAAAAATTTTATGAAGAAATGGCAAAAAAATTCTCAGACGACAAAAAAAATAGAGAATTCTTTGAATTTTTAGCTGATCAAGAAACTCACCACGAGGCACTTTACAAAAGTTTGTCTGAAAAAATAGACAAAAATCAAGAAATTGATAAAGAATACGATGATGAGTACAAGGCTTATATCCAATCAATGATAGATCAAATATTTAATTTTGATTCATCAAATGTTGGAGATGATCCAATAGATATTTATAGATTTTCAATAGGAATAGAAAAAGATACAATTTTATTTATCAAAGAAGTAAGAACTATAGTTCCAGAATTTGAGCCAGAATTAATAGATAGGGTTGAAGCTGAAGAAAGAGGACACATCAAATTAATTCATCAATGGTACAATGATTTTATAAAATAAAAGAAAATTATTAGAAGAGCGAATTAAAATTTTCTAATAAAATTTAAAAATTTTTGATAGGATTATCATCAAATTTTGATTAATCAGAATTTGACGGTAATCCTATTTTTTTTAAAAGTATAGCTTGATACTTTACAACTGTTAATGTACACTATGAACAGTAGGAGGAATAAATGGATATAAAGATCAAATACTCGAGTAAGGATCCCATATATTTACAAATAAAAAACCAAATAAGAGATGCAATTTTAAATGATGAGATAGAAAAAGACATGGCTCTTCCTTCTATTAGACTTTTGGCAAAAGAGCTAAGAGTTAGTGTAGCTACAACGAAAAGAGCCTATGATGAACTTGAAAAAGATGGACTTATTAATTCTGTTCCTGGGAAGGGAAATTTTGTTAAAGACCAAAATCCGGAATTAATTAGAGAAAAATTTTCATTAAAAATCGAAGATCATCTTATAGAAGTTATTAAATTATCTAAACTTGCAGGAATTTCAAAAAAAGAAATTATTTCTCTTATAGATATATTGGAGGAAGAAGATGAATGATATATTAAAAATAAAAAATCTTAGTAAATCTTTGAATGATTTTTATCTTGGACCTTTGGATTTAAATATCAAAAGAGGATCTATAGTAGGATATATTGGAGAAAATGGTGCAGGGAAATCCACTACAATAAAATTAATCTTAGGAGATATGAAAAAAGATTCTGGTCAAATTTATATTTTTGGTAAAAAAATCGAAGATTTGACAGAAGATGAAAAGAAAAAGATAGCCTTTGTATTTGAAGATTTTTTCTTTCCTCAAGAGATGAATATTAAGGAAGTAGAAAAATTTCATTCCTTGTATTATGGAAATTATTGGGAGAAGGAGAAATTTAATAAGCTTATAAAAAGATTTAATCTTCCAGAAAAAAAGAAAATTTCTACTTTTTCTAGAGGAATGAAGATGAAATTGTCTTTGATTTTGGCCTTAAGTCATAAGGCAGAACTTTTAATTTTGGATGAGGCAACAAGCGGGCTTGATCCTGTGGCTAGGGATGATATTTTGGATATACTTTTAGAATTTATCCAAGATGAAAATAAAAGTATTATGATTTCATCTCATATTTTATCTGATTTGGAAAAAATTGCAGATGAGATTGCTTTTATACATAGGGGAAAATTAATTTTTGTTGAAAGTAAAGATGTTTTAGAGGAGGAATACGGGATAGTTTCTCTTTCAAAAGATGAATATGAGAGCTTAGATAAAAATGCCATAATTTCTGTGAGAGATTATAAATTTGGTAAGGAATGTTTGGTTAAAAAACAATTACTTCCACCAAGTCTTGAGGTTGAAAATGCAAGTGTAGAGGAAATTATGGTTTATATGATAAAGGAGAAATACAATGAAAGCCTTGATATATAAAGATTTAGTTTCAATAAAAAGATTTTTGATTTTACAATTTGTAATTATAATTGGCTTAGGATTTTATTTTTACAAAGAAGATCAATTAGTCTTGATTCCTTTGTTTTTTATTCTAGTTCCAGTAATACTTTTGGGTATGGTTTTTGGAATGGATAACCAATATTCAACAAATAAATACCTAGTTTCAAGTGGAATTTCTAGGAAGAAAATAGTTGTTTCAAGGTATATGATGATTTTATTTATGGCGCTTTTTGCAATAGCCTTGTCATTTGTAGTAGGCTTTAACAAAAATCCACTTACAAAAGAAATTCCCATGCTATTAATTTTATCATCCCTATTTTTTATAACAAGCATAGTTGGGGTGGTTGAACTTCCCTTGATGTATAAATTTGGGGCAGAAAAAGCGAGGTTTGTTTTTGTAATCTTATATTTTATAGTATTTGCATTTTTCTCAACTATTTCATCAAACAAAGAATGGATTTTAGAATATGTAAATAAGGGACTAAGTATGGATAAGACTATTCTAGCCTTATTAATTTTTGCTATAACAATAATAATTCATTTACTTTCAATTTTTTCTTCAATTAAAATTTTTGAAAACAAAGATTTTTAAAGGCAGGATTTATTTTCTGTCTTTTTGTTATGGTTGAATATTTGACTTATTTTTTATAATTCATATAGTTATAATGGATATATAAAATTTCCTAACAAAGGAGAAAAGATGGAATATATATATAAATTTGATACGGATAATGGGTTTGAAATGACTGATATATCCAGTTTTTATGATGTTATAGAAGATGATGATTTTTATTTAATGTATTTGGGAAAATCTAGCTTTATCGATTTTGCCAAAACTTATAATTTAGATGATGCCATAATTGATTTGCTTTTATCAGATACGGCAAAAAAATCTTACATGGCAGTTGAGGATAATTATACCTTTGCGATTTTAGAACTTTTAGATATAATGGGAAATCTTGAAACTTCTGATCTTATAGGATTTTATATAGAAAATAATAGGCTTATAATTGTTGATTTGTATGATAGGGATCAGTCAACTACAGAGGCTTTCAGAAAAATGCTAACCAAGAAATTTTCTGCAAGATCTCCAGGAAGACTTTTGAAATACTTTATTACTTCTTTAGTTAATAATCACACAAGAATTTTTAACCAAATTAAAAATTCAACTGCCGAAGTTGAAGATTCTATAATTAAAAATAAAGATTTTAAAAATAGTATAGAAGTAATTTCTGACAATAGGCATAAGGCCCTTAATATGTATGCTTCTTATGAAAGACTTCTAGATACTCTTGAAGTTTTTATGGAAAATGAAAATGAAATTTTTGATGACGATGATATAAAACATTTAAAATCAGTTTTATTTAGGGTTGAAAGATATTCTTCAAATATTTCTTATTTAAGTGGATATATTACAAATGTTAAAGATTCTTATACATCAAAAATGGATCTTTCTATGAATAATACTATGAAAGTTTTGACAGTTGTCACCACAATATTTACACCAATTACTATAATAACCGGTTGGTATGGAATGAATTTTGAAAACATGCCAGAGCTAAAGTGGCATTTTGGTTATATTTATGTAATAGGAATTTCACTAATTAGTGTAATTTTGGTTTATTTATTATTTAAAAAGTTTGATAAGTAAAAAAATTAAGGATTGTGTGTTTTTAATATTTAAACTTTAGCAATAAAAGTTATCAAATACTCACCCATCTTGAGTGAATGGATAGAGTCGAGAGTTCTCAGGAGATAAGTTGAATTTAAAGATAAATTAAATTAAAGAGATCTCTCGACTGCGCTCGAGATGGGTTTTCCATTATTTATCTTAATTTCTAAAGAATTAATTTTTATATTGTGATTTTATTTTTTTGAAATACAATTTTGTGTTTTTTTCATAGTTTTCGTTTTATAAATTTGGAATTAGAATAGAATTTCAAAAAAATTATTAAAAGATGTGATTAAATACATAGAATCAATTCAAGCAAAAATCTTAACTGGGTATTATTAATATCTAAACTTTAGCAATAAAAGTTATCAAATACTCACCCATCTCGAGCGAATGAAATGAGTCGAGAGATCTCTAGGTTATAATTTTAAGTAAATAAAAATATCTCTCAGCAAGCTAGATTTAATTTATTTTATTAAAAAAAAGACAGAAAAAATTCCTGTCTTCTTTCTTTTTTTATCCCTTTAAGCCATCTGCTTGTCTTTGCATATTTTCTACTACTACATCAAATATATCACCGATTGATTGGCCATATTCTAGTATTTCCCATGGTCTATTTGTGTGAAAATGAATTTTTATTAAATCTTCATCTCCAACTGCAAGGAGGCTATCTCCTTCAAAGTTTTCTGTAATATGATCAAAAATTTCGTCTTCGTCTAAATCTTCTCCTGCTATTAAAAGCTGAGTATCAAATTTGAATTCTATTTTTTCTGACATTTTTTCTCCTAACTATTTTTTAATAAATTTCTTTTTAATTCTTCTTCAAGTCTACCAAGTTCGTTTTTGGCATCTTCTCTGTTTTTCTTTCCTTCGATTTGTATTGTTCTTACTTCATCGATGGCTTCAATCAAAGTATCGTTTGTGTGTTTGATTGTATCAAGGTCTATTATACCTCGTTCTGTGGCTCTTGCTGTATCGATTGTGTTTTGTTTTAATTTGTCAGCGTTTGATTTTAATAAGTCGTTTGTCAGATTTGTTACGGCTTCTTGGGCTCTTATGGCTTGTTCGGTGTGGCTCATGCCAAGGGCTAAAACCATTTGGTTTTTCCAAAGAGGAATTGTATTTACAATTGTTGTTTGGATTTTTTCTGCCATAATTGAATTTGATGATTGAACCATCCTAATTTGTGGAGCCATTTGCATTGAAACCATTCTGGTTAAATCTAAATCGTGCAATTTTTTCTCAAACCTATTTGCTTGAGCCTTTAAATCATTTGCCTTTTGGGCATCCATTGGAAGGTTTGAAATATTTGCCTTATTTTCAAGTTCTGGTATATCTTCCGTAAAAGTTTTTTGAAGTTTTCTATTTCCTGCTTCTATATACATAGAAAGTTCTTTGTAATAATCTTCGTTTAATTCATACATTTGATCGAGCATGGAAATATCTTTTAATAGGGTTATTTGGTGATTATCCAAGGCCTTGGCAATTTCATCAATATTTTTTTCTGTTGATTGGTATTTTAATTTCATATTATCAAGCTTTGATTTTTGCTTTTTGAAAAATCCAAAAACTCCACCATCATCTTGGTCCATTGATTTTATTTCGGTAACTACCTTATCCAAAAGTCCACCAATTTCTCCAAGGTCTTTATTTTTTACAGTATTTAAGGTTTTTTCTGAGAAATTTGAAATCTTTTTTTGGGCTCCAACTCCATATTGTAAAATTATATTTGAATCTTCTAGGTCAATTTTTTTGGAAAAATCGTCAATTTGTTTTTCTTCTGCTGGTGAAAATTTGACAGTTTGGTCTATTTTAATTTTTTTGTCATAAGAAACTTCTTCTAGTTTTGGATCTTCGTCGGCTCCGTCTAGCCTTAATTTAATATCACTCATCTTTGCTCCAATCTTTTTCTAAATATCCTTCTTGATTTAACAAAAGTTTCATAGTGTCTATATCAGTCTTTATATCCATTGTCCTATCTTCCATAAGTTCCAATTGGATTTTTCCAAAGGCATCATTTATTGTTTTTATGGAAGATTCTATTTCTGAAAGAGAATTTTTAATTTTTGGATCATTTGATTCCATTATCTCGTATTCTGTGTAGGCATCAATTAATTTTACAGTTGTTGGCAAATAATAATCGATAAATTTATCCAAAATATAGGACTTTTCTGGATATCTTTTTACTATATTTACAATATTTTCTATAGTTTTTTTAATCTCTATTACCTTTTCAAGAAAATCTCTGTTTTTTATTCTTGAAATTGAAAGATTGATCGAATTTAAGTTTTCCCTTGAAGTTTTTAATATATTTTCAGCTTTATTTTTGCTATTTTCATCATGAGTTTGATTTTCTATTTTTTTATTTTCTTCATAACTTGTGTGAGGAAGTTGAGATTTTTGAGTTTTGTATAATTTAAAAGTTGGAATATCAAGTAAAAATAATGAATCATTTTCTACAATTCTAGCTTGTTTAAAATATCCCTTATCCATCATATACATAAGCTCTTTTATTGTATCTTTTTCAGATTTTTGAACTGATGATGCCAAATCTCTTATTGGAATTACAGTGTTATTACCAAGTTCTCTTAAAAATCTAGTGTAATCTTTAGAAATTGTATCAATTTCCTTTGCCTTTTTCCAAGAAAAAAATCCCAAAACCCCAAAAACTATAGCCATGATTAAATTTGAAAACATATCAGGATCTCCGTCAATAAAGGACATGCTAGTTGCAAAAGTTACTATAAATGAAAAAATGCCAGCAGTTTTTAAAAGTCCAGATTTGGTTTTTTCAGGTAAATTTTGCACGCAAACTTGAGGGTTTTTGGTTTGTACTAGAGCTTTATTATTTGGTCTATAATTTATAAAAGCCATAGTTTTATCAATAAAATTATCTAAACTATTTTTTAATTTTTCACTAATATCAGAAAAATCCATGTCATTAATAGCCTTATTTAGACTATTTTCCAAAGATTTTTCATTTTCTTTATCAAAATTTGTCATAAACACTCCTTAATAAAATTATACCCGAAAGCTTAAAAACTTAAATCATCTTTAATATTTATTTAATATAGACTAGTAAAGATTAAATATATTAAAAATAAAATTCATATATTTAAGAATCAAGGTCTATTGTTTTATCGAAATAATTTTTATTTTCTAGAATTTTTTCCCTATTTCCAAAAACTGTAAGATTGTCCTTATCCAAAATATTTTTATAATCATCTTTTAAATTTACTATATCATCTAAGCTTGCATCTTTAATATCTATAAGTTTTTCTTCAAGTTCTTTATAAGAAAAGCCTTGTAAATATCTTATAAAATCTAAAGAGCCTTTAGCTTGTATAGATTGAGGTTTTAAATATGAGCCCATTTTTGAAATTTTTTGGTTTTTCAAATCATTTGGATCAAGTTTTAAATTTTCTAAAATTTGAGGGATTTTTTTATAATTTTCTACAGTTTTTTCTATATTGGGATCCCTATAAGAATATGTTCCAATATTTCCATACTTATCAATCATAAGTCCTGCTCCATAAGCTCCACCTTTTGCACGAATTAAATCGTGAAGGTAAGGATTTGAAATAATTGATGATGAAAGGGCCAAAAGATTTAATTTTTTATCAGAAAATTCTCCTAAATCTCCTCCCATAGATACATAATTTACATTAGCATCAGAAATTATTCCTTCTTTATAATAAGATTTTTTAAATTCAATTTGGGATTTTTCTTTTTTTATTTCATCAAGGTCTGAAAATTCTCTTCTAATAATATCTTTTACCTTTTTATAATCATTTTTTGATGATGTTATGTTGACTAATAGATTTTTTGAGAAAATTTTCTTATACAAATCTTCTAATTTTTCTTTGAATTTATCGAAATCATCTTCTACATCTTTAAAAATTTTCTTTATAAATTCATAATAGCCAAAGCCATTAAGCTCATCTTTGATGTATGAAAGTTTATCAAAATGTGAAAAAGAACGAGTTAAAGAAAGGCTATGACCTGAATCATACATTGTCATTTCAAACATTGCCTTAATTTGTTTTAATATGTCCTTAATTCTTTTCTCATAAGAAAAATCAGTAT
>URRX01000036.1 GCA_900550345.1 uncultured Anaerococcus sp.
GAGATATAACTGAAATTAGAGACTTTGATAATCTAAATGATCCAAAAAGCATTTTTAAAGATATGGAAAATGAACTTAGAAAAATCTATAAGGCTAATGATTTTATTATTTCTACAAACGGCTCAACTTGTGGGATCTTATCTTCTATTAGGTCTTTAACAAAAAATAATAAAAAAATTTTAGTTCAGAGAAATTCACATAAATCAGTTTTTAATGCCATAGAAATTTTTGACTTAGATTACGATTTTATTAAGATAAAAACCGATGAAAATGATATGGCTTACGATATAGATTATGATGATTTGAAAGAAAAAATAAAAGTAGATTCTTATTCTTTAATTTTTATAACCTCTCCTTCCTATGAAGGTTTTATGGTTGATTTAAAAAAGATAAAAAAAATTGTTACAGGTAAAGATACTTTTTTGCTTGTAGATATGGCTCATGGATCTCACACTATTTTATCAGAATATGAGAAAAATTTTACCTATGATCTTGCTATAACATCTTTTCATAAGAATTTATCTGCCCTAACTCCTGCAAGTGGAATAATAATTAAAAATAAAAAAATAGATACTGGGGATTTGAGAAGAAATATGGCAATTTTTCAAACTTCTTCCCCATCCTATCTTGTATGTGAATCAATAGATGATATGATTAAAAACTTTCAAAAATTTTATAAGCTATGGGATGATTTAAAAATACATTTAAATAAGCTTTATGAAACTAATTTAAAACACCTTAAATTTATAAATTCCGATAAAAAAGACCTATCGAAAATTGTAATTTCTTGTAAAAATACAAACATAAACGGGAATGAATTAGCTAATTTATTATATAAGGAAAAAATTGAAATTGAAATGGCAAGTATGTCTTATGTTATTTTGATTTCTAGTATTTTTGATACTAAAAAAGGTTTTGAAAGATTAAAATCTGCTTTATTAAAAATCGATTCAAAATTATCATATAAAAAATCAAACTTTTCATTTTATTTTGTAGAATGTGAGAAAAAATGTTCTATTAGAAGTTCACTTAATAAAAATTTTTCAAAAGTAAATTTAGATAAGGCTGAAGGAAAAATTTCTGCTTCATATATCTATGCTTATCCACCAGGAATTCCACTTCTTATTCCTGGAGAAATTATTAATAGAAAAGTTATTGAACAAATTAAGTATTTTGAAAAAGTAGGAATTGATTTATCACTTGATAAGATGGAAATCCCCATTATCGATTGACAAAAATATGCTCTTTTGTTAATATTAATTTATAGAAAACAAAGGAGATACATATGAAAAGAATTATTACTTTAAATACAAGAAATCTTCACAAAAGTAAAAAAGATGGTGGCTGTGGTGAATGTCAAACATCTTGCCAATCAGCTTGCAAAACATCTTGTGGAGTTGCTAACCAAGAATGTGTTAACACAAAAAATAAATAAGGGCAAGCCCTTATTTTTTTTATTGAATAAATCTATACTATTTTACTATAAATTAAGGAGAAAAAATGATACACCAATATAAAGCAAAGGGTTATAATATTGTTCTGGATGTTTACTCTGGTTCTGTTCATCTAGTTGATGAAATTTCTTACGATATTATAAGCTTATTAAATAAAAATAAAGATAAAGCATACATAGAAAATGAAATTAAAAATTTACATAACATAAATCAAGAACAATTTGATGAAGCTTATGAAGAAGTAAAAGATTTGGTTGATGAAAAAGTCCTATTTTCAGAAGATGATTTTAAAGATTTAACAATCGATATGGATAAAAGAAAAACTTACTTAAAAGCTATGTGCTTAAACGTAAGCCATACTTGCAATCTTTCTTGTGAATATTGTTTTGCAAAAGAAGGAAGATATCATGGACCAGAAGCCATAATGACAGATGATGTTGCAAAAAAATCAATTGATTTTCTATTAGAAAATTCTGGATCTCACTATAATTTAGATATTGACTTTTTTGGTGGAGAACCACTTTTAAATTGGGATTTAGTAAAAAATACAGTTGATTATGCAAGGAGTAAAGAAGAAGAATTTAACAAACATTTTAACTTCACTCTTACAACAAATGGTATGCTTTTAGATGATGAAAAAATCGAATATTTAAATGAAAATATGAAAAATGTTGTTCTTTCTCTTGATGGAAGAAAAGAAAAACACGATGAATTTAGGAAAACTCATGATGGAAAAGGCTCATTTGATAAAATTGTTCCAAAATTCCAAAAATTAGTAAAAAATCGTGGCGACAAAGAATACTATATGAGAGGAACCTTTACAGCAAATAATCTAGATTTTACTGAAGATATAAAAACATACTTAGACCTTGGATTTAAAAGAACATCACTTGAACCAGTTGTAGGAAATAATGAAGAAGATTATGCCCTAAAAGAAGAACATCTTGATAGAATATATCAAGAATATGAAAAACTTGCTGATATGATGATTGATGCAATCGATAAGGATGATAAATTCATTTTTTATCATTATATGATAGATTTAAACAACGGTCCTTGTGTTTACAAAAGAATTTCAGGGTGTGGATCTGGGTCAGAATATATGGCAGTAACTCCAACAGGAGATTTATTCCCTTGCCATCAATTTGTTGGAAATGATGATTTTAAAATAGGAAATGTATTTGAAGGAATCAAAAAACCTGAAATAATAAAAAATTTCAAAAAAAATAACCTATATAGCCAAGAAAAATGTAAAGATTGTTGGGCACAAATGTATTGTTCTGGTGGATGCGCAGCAAATAATTATAATGCTGGTGGAGATATAAATAAAATTTACGATTACGGATGTAAGGTATTTAAAAAAAGAATAGAGATGGCCCTTGCTGTAAAAATTCACGAATTTTTAAAAGAAAGTGAAAAAGAAGAGGCATAAAAAATAAGGTGCATTATCTGCACCTTATTTTTTTACCCTGTGACTAGAAGCAAGGGCTAAAATTTCAATTTTATTTGGATTTGACTTTTCAATTGTTCTTATAATTTCTTTAACAGTATTTGAACTTGTAATAATATCGTCAAAAATCAAAATATTTTTTCCGGTCAAATCACCATTAAAAGCAAAAGAATTTCTCAAATTTTTTGCCCTATCTTCTCTTGATAATTGGTGTTGGGCTTTTGTATTTTTTATTTTTTTAAAATTTTTAAGATAAGCCATATTAGTATTTTTTATAAAAAATTCGCAAATTAGCTTAACATGATCAAATCCTCTTTTATTAACTACAGATTTTGATGATGGTGTTGTAAGAATATAGTCAAAATTATCCATGGATTTTTCCTTAATATAAGAAAAGACAATCTGACCAAAAACTTTATAAATAGAAGTATTTCTATTAAACTTGTAATCTCCAATAAGACTTGCCATATAAGGATTATAAAAATAAAGAATCCTTGCCCTATGCCCTAAAATTTCAAATTCATTATCAACAAAATCTAATTTATTTAGACAAGATTCACATAAAAAATATTCTTCCTTTTCTTCTTCCTTACAAAATAAACACAAATCATCATCCAAAAATAAAAAATCCCCTATCATTTTAAGGCCTCTGATAATTCTTTAATCCAAAAACTCAAATTAGTAAGCCTTTGTGATCCCTTATTATTTCTTACCATTTGTTTTAAAATTCTTTTTTCACCAACTAAAATTACTAATTTTTTTGCCCTAGTTATGGCTGTATATAATAAATTTCTATTTAACAGCATAAAAGAAGTTGGCATCATCGGAATTACAACACAATCAAATTCAGATCCTTGGGACTTATGAATGGTAATAGCATAAGATAAATCTAAATCCTTAATGTCTTCTTTTTTATAAGAAACAATATTTCCATCATAAAATTCAACTTTCAATGATTCTCTTTCCTTATCAAGTTCAATAATTCTTCCAATATCACCATTATAAACCCCATCATCAAAATTACTTGGATCCATACTTTCTAGGTCATAATTATTTCTAACCTGCATTACCTTATCCTTTAATTTAAAAATTCTATTATTAATTTTTAATAACTTAGGATTTCTATTTAAATTTTCTTGTAAAACATTATTTAAATTAAGGACACCCCAAGAAGATTTTTTGCTTGGAGCTAAAATTTGAATATCATTTATAGGATCAAGTTTATAGTAATTTGGAAGTCTATTTTTAATTAAATCTAGGATATCTTTTTGAAAATTATTAGAACTCGAATCTATAAAGAAAAAATCTTTATTTTTTTGATTTAAAATTGGATACAAACCATCATTTATTCTGTGGGCATTAACTACAATATTACTTTCTTGAGCTTGTCTAAATATTTTTTTTAATCTAACTGATTTAATATCAGTATCCAAAATATCTTTCAAAACATTACCGGGACCCACACTTGGAAGTTGGTTATGATCACCTACCAAAATAAGGGCAGTATTTGAAGATAAAGCTTTTAATAATTTATCCATCAATTTAATATCAACCATTGAAACTTCATCTACTATAACATAATCGCATTCTAGTTTATTTTCTTCATTGTATTCTGGAATTGGACTTTCTGGTTTTATTCCGATTAATCTATGTATAGTTAAGGATGGATTTTCTGTAGATTCTTGCATTCTTTTTGCAGCTCTCCCAGTTGGAGCTGCAAGATTATATTTTAAATTATTATCATCTAAAATATTACAAATAGCTTTTATTATAGTAGTTTTTCCAGTACCAGGACCCCCAGTAATTACCAAAAGCATATTATTGAAGGCTTCATTTATTGCAACTTGCTGCTCTTTAGAAAAAACATCCAAATCTTCATTTATTTCTACATCAAAATTATAATTTTCATTTTTAAGTCTTGAAAGATTTATTGCTGCAGATTTTTCTGCCTTAAAAATTTCCTTATCATACACAAATTCATCATTTCCGATTTTCATAATTTGAATTTTGGATTTTAATAAATCCTCATTAATTTGGTCTTTAATTTTATCTTTCTCAACCTTAATCAATGAAAAAGTCTTATCAATTAAATCATCAAGACTAATAGTACAAGATCCTGTCATTTCTGCATCATTTTTTAAAACATAAGAAAGGGCAGCAGAAATCCTAAATTTAGAATCGCTTTTCATTTGCATATTCATAGCTATGGTATCAGCCATTATAAAACCAATTCCTGAAATATCTTCTGATAATTTGTATGGATTTGTTTTTACAATAGAAATTGTATTATCTCCATAAGCTTTGTAAATTTTATTTGATAAATTAAAAGAAATATTTAAGCCTTGAAGATATAACAAAGCTTCCCTACTATCTCTAGCATCAAGAGTAGATTCTTTAATTTTTTCAAGTTTTTTCTTACCAATTCCAGGAATTGATAAAAGTTTATTAGGATCATTAAAAACTACATCAATAGATTCATCCTTAAAATTTTCATAAATTAACTGAGCAGTTTTTTTACCAATTGATTCTATATTTCCACTTGATAAATATGAAATTATAGCTTTTTTACCTGAAGGTTTTTTTAAACTTGCACTTTCTACATTAATTTGTTCTCCGTATTTATCGTGATAAATTAATTCGCCTTCAACAATAATTTGATCATTTTCATTAAAAAAAGGCATAATACCAGTACATGTTATAGGAGAATCGGAAGTTTCTAAGGATAAAACTGTGTATCCATTTTCTTCATTTCTATAAATTATACTTTTTATTATGCCTTCAAATTTCATTATTAATTTACCTGTTTTCTTTCAATAAGAGCGCCAAGTTTTGTAAACTTTTCAATTAAATCACTGTATCCTCTATCAATATGATAAATATCTGATATTATTGTTTCTCCATCAGCTACAAGTCCTGCAAGTATAAGAGCAGCACCTGCTCTTAAATCTGTAGCTTTAACTTCTGCTCCTTGAAGTTTATCTACTCCTACAATTACAGCCCTATTACCTTCAGTAATTATTGCAGCACCCATTTTCTTTAATTCATCAACATGCATAAATCTATTTTCAAAAACAGTTTCTACAACAGAAGATTCACCTTTACAAACTGTCATTAATGCCATAAATTGTGATTGAACATCTGTAGGAAATCCTGGATAAGGTAGAGTTTTTATATTAGTAGACTTCAATTTTTTTGAAGCCTTAACTCTAATTATATCTTCATCCTCAATTTCCTCAATTTCCACACCAATTTCAATTAACTTAGCAATAATAGGTCTAATATGTGATCCCAAAACATTTTTTACTGTTATATCTCCACCAGTAATTGCAGCTGCTAACATATAAGTTGCTGCTTCAATTCTGTCTGGGACAATAGTATGTCTTGTACCTTTTAATCTTTCTACACCTTTTATAATAATATTTGATGTACCAGCTCCAGTTATTTTCGCTCCCATTTTTGATAAAAATGATGCTAAATCAACTATTTCTGGTTCTTTCGCTGCATTTTCAATTACAGTTTCACCTTCAGCCATTGTTGCTGCCATCATTATATTTTCAGTTGCACCAACTGATGGAAAATCCAAATAAATAACATCACCTTTTAATCCATTTTTTGTTTTTGATGATATTTCTTCGTGATTCATAGTTGTATTTGCACCTAGAGCTTCAAAACCTTTTAAATGTAAATCTATAGGTCTTTTTCCAATATTACATCCACCTGGTGCTTTTGTAACAGCATGTCCAAATCTAGATAAAAGTGGACCCATTACTATAAAAGATGCTCTCATTTTATCCATTAATTCAAATGGAGTTTCAAATTTGTCAACATTTGAGGAGTCAATTCTAAGACTTGTTTCAGTAATGTATTCAACTTTTGCGTTTAAACTTCTTAAAATTTCTACCATTACTTCTATATCTTTTAATTTTGGAACCTCATCTAAAATTACTTCTTCTGTTGCTAACAAACTTGCAGCAAGAATTGGAAGAGCAGAATTTTTTGCTCCAGAAATATAGACCTCACCATTTAAAGGTCCATTTTTTCTGACTACTAATACTTCTTCGTTACTCATATTATCCCCTTATTTAGTTCCAAACAATCTATCTCCAGCATCTCCTAGACCAGGTACAATATAGCAATCATCATTTAGTTCTTTATCTAATTGTGCTATATAAATATCTACATCTGGATGTTCTTCTTGAACTTTTTTTATTCCCTCTGGTGCTGCAATTATATTTAATAATTTTAAGGATGTGCATCCTTTTTCTTTTAATCTTTGGATAGCATCACAAGCTGAACCACCAGTGGCAAGCATTGGATCTATAACTAACATATCTCTTTTGTTAGAATCTTTAGGAATTTTTAAATAATATTCAACTGGTTTCATTGTTTCTTCATCCCTATACATTCCAATATGACCAACTCTAGCTGCTGGGAAAACTTCAATAAGACCATCAACCATTCCAAGACCTGCTCTTAGGATAGGAATAATTCCTAGTTTTTTTCCAGAAAGTCTATAACCTGTTGTTTTACAAATTGGAGTATCTAATTCAAATTCTTCTAAAGTAAAATCTTTACTAGCTTCATATGCTAATAAAATTGTAATTTCCTTAATAATAGACCTAAATTCATTAGAACCTGTGCTTTTATCTCTTAAAATTGATATCTTGTGTTTGATCACTGGATGATCTAAAACTGTTACTTTACCCATCATTTCTCCTTTATAAATTAAAAATATTTCCTGATGCTGACTTTTTCATCCTATTCATTATACTCTTTCCAAGACCAATTTCCTCAACACCTTGTGCAAGGATTATGTCAACACCTTTTCTATCAAGATCTCTTAACGCTTCAAAAAGTACATGACTCATTTCTATTAAATTATCTTCATTTCCTAAAGAAAGTGTAGTAAAAGATGAAAATTTTTCAGTATACTTATCAAATACTAAAACCCCTACTTTTTTTCCATCATTTTTATATTTTAGGGCTAAGTTTTCTATTTCTTCTACACTTTTTTCACCAACAAAAACCTTCATTTGAGCATTAGGTGCATAATGTTTGTATTTTTGACCTGGTGATCTTGGTACTTTTGTATCATCAACTAATGAATCATCTAAACAAACGTTAGGAATAAATTTTTTTATATATTCATAAGTATAATAGCCAGGTCTTAAAATGCAAGGATTTTCTAGACTCATATCTATAACTGTAGATTCTATCCCTATATCAGAACTTCCCCCATCAATTATTAATGGAATTCTTCCATCCATATCATAAAATACATCATTTGCATTTGTTGGTGAGGGTCTACCTGAAATATTTGCAGAAGGAGCCGCTATTGGTCTATCACAATATTTTATAAATTCTCGAGCGAGCTTATCTTTTGGCCTTCTTACGGCAACTGTTTGACCCCCACCAGTGATAATATCAGGAATTTTTGAACTCTTCTTAAGTATTATTGTAAGAGGACCTGGCCAAAGATTTTTAATTAAAAATTTTGTTCTCTCATCTACTTTTTCTACTAATTCTTCCAATTTATAATCCTCATCTATATGAAGAATTAGAGGATTATCTTCTGGTCTGTTTTTAGCTTTAAAAATTTTTCTAGAAGCTTCAGGGTTTAATCCATCAGCGCCTAAACCATATACAGTTTCTGTTGGAAAAGCTACAAGCTCTCCTTTTTTTATAATATTTGCTGCATGTTTTAGAATATTCTCGTCTAAATTTTCTCTATCTATTTTCAATATCTCTGTTTCCATTTTTCACTGACTTCCTTAATTTTTCAATAATCTTTTTGTTTTCTTCATTTTCTATCAAACAATAAGTTGGGTCCATGTGTATGGTTATAGAAATATTTAACTCATCTTTAAGTCTAAGTTCAATATTTGTTACAGCCTGATGCATTATACCTACACTTATATTTGATGGTACTTCAACATCGCAACTTCCTACAAGTATTCCTCTTCCATATTCATGAATTTTTAAATCATGATAACCATGAACAAAATCTCCATCCAAAATTATATCTTCAATTTTTTTGTGAAGATCAGCTCCTATTCCTCTTCCAAGAAGTTTATCTATAGTATCTAAAAATAAGTCCATTCCTGGTTTAAAAACAATAATAGATAAAATCATTCCTAAAAGTGAATCTAAGTTGAATTTAATATACTTTTGCAAAATAACTGCTAAAATAATTGATATTGTTGAAAGTATGTCATTTCTTGCATCTATCATAACCGCAAAGTTTAGTTTTGAATCTAGTTTTTTATCTAGATTTTTATTCAAAAAATATATATAAATTTTAAAAACTAGAGAAAAAATCAAAATTATAATACTTAAATTTGATAATTTTGGTAAATTTCCTTTATAAAAACTTTCAACTGAACTTGTAAATAACAAAAATCCAACAATCATAATAAGAATAGAAACTAAAAAACTTGCTATATATTCACTTCTTCCATGACCATATGGATGTTTAGTATCTGCTGGCTTGCTACTTGCTTTTGCTCCAATCAAGGTTATTAAACTTGTAAGAGCATCACTCATATTATTAAAAGCATCACCCAAAATAGCCGAAGATGAAGCGATGAGTCCTATACTTACTTTTAGAATAAACAAAAATGCATTGATCAAAATACCAACAAATCCTGAAAGAGAAATTAATTTTAATCTAACATTTTCATTTTCTATAGATTCGTAGTTTTTTACAAATCTTTTTGCAAGAAAATTAAACAATTAATCTTCTCCCATTGTTTTTAATTTTCTAGTTTGATCTTCAGTTATTAAAGATTCTATCATCTCTTCAATATTACCATCTAAGAAATCATCTAATTGATAAATTGTTTTATTTATTCTATGATCTGTAATTCTTCCTTGTGGATAATTGTAGGTTCTAATTCTTTCAGACCTATCTCCAGTTCCTACTTGAGATTTTCTGTTATCTGATATTTCTTTTTGTCTTTTTTGTTCTTCAATTTCGTATAATCTTGCCCTTAATACTCTCATTGCCTTATCTTTATTTTTAATTTGAGATTTTTCATCTTGACAAGTTACTACAAGACCTGTTGGAATATGTGTTAATCTTACAGCAGAATCTGTTGTATTTACACTTTGTCCACCGTTTCCACTTGATCTATAAACATCTGTTCTTATATCATTTGGATCTATTTTTATATCAACTTCATCAGCTTCAGGCAAAACTGCAACTGTTGCTGTTGAAGTATGGATTCTTCCACCAGATTCAGTTTCAGGGACTCTTTGAACTCTGTGAACTCCAGATTCATATTTTAATTTTGAATAAGCTCCTTCACCTCTAACAATAAAAGTAGCTTCTTTCATTCCACCAATTCCTTGGCTTGATACATCTATATCTTCAGTTTTATATTTTTGCTTATCCGCATACATATGATACATTCTGTAAAGATTTCCAGCAAAAAGACCAGCTTCTTCTCCACCAGCTCCTGCTCTAATCTCTACAATTACATCTTTATGGTCATTAGGATCTTTTGGAATTAGAAGAACTTTTAAATCTTCATTATATTTTTCAAGATTTTTTTTATTTTCATCTATTTCTGTTTTCAAAAGATCTATCATTTCACTATCTTCTGCTTCTTTTAGAAGTTCAGTATTCTCTTTGATCATGTCTTCAGCAGAAGTAATTTGATTATATTTTTCTACAATCGGCTTTAATTGATTGTATTCTCTTGAAACTTTTTTAAACTTATCAGTATCAGATAAAACTTCTGGATCAGCTAGTTTTTTTTCTAATTCCTTGAAGTTTTCTCTCATATGTTCTAAATTTTCTAACATATATCCTCCTTAGATACAAGCCTTTATTATTCTATCGAAATCATTA
>URRX01000037.1 GCA_900550345.1 uncultured Anaerococcus sp.
ATTAAAAAACTGACCTCCTTAAGTTGGTTAGGTACAACTTTTTGGGGTCAGTTCATTGATGATGGGATTTTTTGTGCCTATTTTATCCAAATAGTGGGAATATATATCTTAGTAAAAATACTAAGGCAAGTACATAAACAAGTGGTGAAACTTCTTTTCCTTTTCCTGTTAATAATTTTACGCTTGCGTATGAAATCATTCCAAAGGCAATTCCTTCTGCTATTGAATAAGCAAATGGCATCATGATTATTGTCATAAATGCAGGGAATGATTCTGTAAAATCTCCAAAGTTTATATCAACAATTGAATCTATCATAAATAATCCTACCATTACAAGAGCTGCTGCTGTTGCTTGTGGTGGAATTATTGTAATAAGTGGATAGAAAAATATTGATAAGAAAAAGCAAAATCCTGCTGATAAAGCAGTTAATCCTGTTCTTCCGCCTTCTGCAACCCCAGTTGCACTTTCTACAAATGTAGTTACTGTTGATGTTCCCAAAAGTGCTCCAAGAGTTGTACCAATACTATCTGCAAAAAGTGCACGACCAGCGTTTGGCAATTCTCCATTTTCATCTAACATTTTTGCTTTTGTTGCAACTCCTGTAAGTGTTCCTACAGTATCAAATAAGTCTACAAATAAAAATGCAAATACAACAGAAAACATTTCAAATGAAAGCATTGATGAAAAATCTAATTTTAATGCAATTGGGCTAATTGATGGTGGTAATTGAATTATTCCACCTTCTGGAAGTTTGCTTACTCCTGTAAATAGGGCGATTATTGTAGAAATTACAATTCCAATTAATAAAGCTCCCTTTGTTTTTCTTGCAGTTAAAACTGCCATAATCAAAAGTCCTATAAAAAATATAAAACTTTCTTTGCTAACTAAATTACCAAGTCCAAGTCCTACATCATTTTTTACAATTACTGTAGAATTTAATAAACCTATTAGAGCAATAAATAATCCAATTCCTACAGATACTGCTGTTTTTAAACTTCTTGGTATAGCATTAAAAATTGCTTCACGAACATTAAATATTGATAAAATAATAAAAACAATTCCTTCTATAAATACAGCTGCAAGAGCAAATTCCCAACTTTTTCCCATAGTCATTACAACTGTATATGTGAAAAATGCATTTAGTCCCATTCCAGATGAAAGAGCAAATGGAAGATTTGCATATAAACCCATAATTAAAATTGCAATAATTGATGCTATGATTGTTGCAGTAAATACAGCTCCCTTATCCATTCCGGCATCACCCAAAATTTGAGGGTTTACTGCTAGAATATAAGACATAGTCATAAATGTTGTGATTCCTGCCATAATCTCAGTTTTTACACTGGTTTTATTTTCTTTTAATTTAAAAAGTTTTTCGGCAAGTGATTCGTTCGAATTTTTTTCCATAATTCCTCCTTTTTTCGAGCATATTATATCATAATTACTTTAATTTATCACTTTATTTTTTTATAAATTTCTCATATAATGTATTCAAGGAGGAAGTTTTGACGACAAAAAATATAATTGAGTTAATTGTAATGATTTTTGGCATTTTATTTTCTGGATTTTTTTCATCATCAGAAACTGCTATTACTTCAATAAATAAATTTAAATTAAGGCAGCTTGAAGAAAAGAAAATTAAAAATGCAAAATTACTTAGAAAACTCGTTGATGATAGCCAAAACACTATTACAACAATACTTGTTGGAAATAATATTGTAAATATTCTAACAACAACTATTGCAACACTTTTTTTTACTGATATTTTTGGAGGAGCAGGAGCTGCTATTTCTACAGTTGTAGTTACAATTACAGTTTTAATTTTTGGAGAAATTACTCCAAAACTTGCAGCCCAAATTAATAGTGAAAAAATGGGACTTAGATTTGCAAAACCAATTTATATAATTTCATTAATTTTAAAACCATTAGTGTTTTTATTGGGTCTATTTACTAAGTATCTTACAAAAAAAATGTCAGGCGATTCAGTAAATAGTGATAAAGTAACAGAAGAAGATTTAAAAACTATAGTTGATGTTGGTGAAGAGCAAGGGGTTATTAATAACGAAGAAAGCGAAATAATAAATAATGTTTTTGATTTTGGTGGATCTTTTGCATCAGATATTATGACTCCAAGAACAAATATGGAAACTATATCAATAGATTCAACAAAAAAAGAACTTGATGAATTTTTAATTGAAAGTAAACATTCAAGAATTCCTGTTTATGGAGAAAGTATTGATAATATTGTGGGCGTTTTGCATATGAAAGATATAGTTACTTTTATTGCAGAAGGTAGAGAAGTTAAATTAAAAGATATGCTTAGACAAACTTTTTATGCCTATGAAAATATGAATATTATTGATCTTTTTAAGTCAATGAAAAAAATGAATGTTTCTCTTGCTATTGTTGTTGATGAATATGGTGGAACAGAAGGACTTGTTTCAATTGAAGATATTATTGAAGAACTTGTGGGAGATATTTATGATGAATATGATCCAGATGATGAAAAAGTCTACAAGGTTTCTGATAATGAATTTATAGTTGATGCAAGTATGCATATTAATGACTTCAATGATTATTTTAATAGAAATTTAAAAGAAGTTAAAAATGATTCTATTGGAGGTTTGGTAATAGATTACCTAAACCGTCTACCAAAAACTGGTGATGTTGTTAAGGTAAATGATATTACTTTGATTTGTGAAAAAGTTGAAAGGTACAAAATTAATTTATTAAGAGTTAAATTTAATATTGAAAGTTAGAGGTATTATGAAACAAACAGTTTATATTACAGGCCACAAAAATCCAGATACTGATTCTATTTGCTCAGCCCTTGCCTATGCAAATTTGAAAAATAGACTTGGTGATAATAAGGCTATTCCAATAAGACTTGGTCATGTTAATCAAGAAACTCAATTTGTGCTTGATTATTTTGGTCTAAAAGCTCCAATGCACAAAGATTCAATGAAACTTCAAATAAAAGATATTGATTATGATAATTCTTACAATGTTGATGAATCACTTCCAATTAGAAATGCTTGGTCAATTATTCAAGAAAATAAATTAAATTCTTTATTCGTGGTTGATAATGATGAAAAATTAATTGGAGTTGCATCTTTATCAAACTTGACTCATTCTTATATGGAAGTTTGGGATGATAGAATTATTGGAAGAACTCATACTCCAATTGAAAATATTGTAGATATTTTATCTGCAAAACTAGTAGTTAATCCAAAAAATCCAAGAAAATTTACTGGAAAAATGATGGTTTATGCTATGAATGAAAAAGATTCACCTGAAACTTCTTTAGTTGGTGATGGAGATTTGGTTATAACTGGAAATAGGCTTGAGGCGCAAGAATATCTTATAAAGAAAAATATTTCCTTAATTATTTTAACCAATGGCTCTAATATGAAAGAAGAGCTCAAAAAAGAGGCCGAAAAAAATAATATAACAATTATTTCTACTGAATATGATACTTTTATGACAGCAAGACTTTTGCCTATGGCAGTTCCTATTGCAAATGTAATGAGTACAGAAAATTTGGTTTATTTTTCACCAGAAGATACAGTTGATACAGTTCGTGAGGTTATGGGAAAAACTAGATTTAGATCTTACCCAATTGTTGATGCAAGAGGAAGAGTTCTAGGTGCAATTTCTAGATATCATTTGATTTCTGACGAAAAGAAAAAATTGATTTTAGTTGACCATAACGAAAGAAATCAATCTGTGGATGATATTGATTATGCAGATATTATAGAAATAATTGACCATCACAGAGTTGCAAATGTTGTTACAAATCAACCTTTATTTTTTAGGGCAGAGCCAGTGGGTTCAACTGCAACTATTGTTTCAAAAATGTTTTTTGAATCAGGAATAAGACCAACAAAAGAAATAGCAGGTATTCTTTCAGCTGCTATAATTTCTGATACACTTTTATTTAGGTCACCAACTACAACTGAAACAGATAAAAGAGTATTAAATAGACTTTCAAAAATAGCAGATATAAACCCAGAAGAATTTGCCATGAAGATGTTTAAGGCTGGAACAAGTTTGAAAAACAAATCTCCAGAAGATTTGATTGATGGAGATGTAAAGGCCTTTACAATTGGCGATGATAAAATTAGGGTTGGACAAGTTATGACAATGAATCCAGAAGAGCTTGATCCAATAAAAGATAAGCTAACAAATTTAATGGAAGAAAGAATTCATGCCAAGGGAGAAAATACCTTTGTCCTTGTACTCACAGATATTTTTAACCAAAAATCTGAGCTTTTGGTTGTTGGAAATTATTTGAGTGATATAGAAAATGTTTTTGGAAATAAGGTAGAAAATGGAACTATTTCAGCTCCAGGTGTTTTATCAAGAAAAAAACAAGTTATACCAAAATTAACAGAAGCTATCATGAATTCACATAATAATTAAAATTTACTGAGAAAAATTTTTGTGTTATAATATAAAAAATTTAAACTATTAGGAGAAAAAAGATGAAAAACTTAAATTTTGCACAATTTAGCTTTTACTTTTTTAACTTTACTTTAAAAAAAAGTAGGGCTATTTATCATGTGCAAAATTTTTAGACTATTTAAGTTTTTGAATTTTAGCTTCTTGGTAATAGCCAGGAAGCTTTTTTGATTGGAAAAGAATGTAAGAAGGAGCTTTGAAAGATGATTATAAAATTAAAAAATGGATCAAAAGAAGTTGAAATTAAGGCTTTAATAAATGAAATTGAAAAAATGGGGCTTAAAGTAAGTATGGCTGTTGGATCAAATACAACAATTTTAGGACTATTGGGAGATACTTCCAAAGTTTCAAAGGATGATATGAAATCAAAAAAGATTGTTGATGATGTAATAAGAATCCAAGAACCTTACAAAAAAGCAAATAGAAAATTTCATCCAGAAGATACAATAATTACTTTAGATAACGGAACACAAATTGGAGGGGGATCTTTTGTATTTATGGCAGGTCCATGTTCTGTTGAAAGTGAAGAACAGGTAATTTCTATTGCTAAAAAAATAGAAAAGTCTGGAGCTACAATTTTAAGAGGAGGAGCTTTCAAACCAAGAACAAGTCCATATTCTTTCCAAGGTTATGGGAAAAAAGCTATTGATTATCTTGTAAAAGCAAAAAAAGAAACAGGACTTGCTCTTGTTTCAGAAATTATGGAAATAAATCAATTAAAATATTTTGATGATATAGACATTTTGCAAGTTGGGGCAAGAAATATGCAAAATTTTGATTTATTAAAAGCTTTGGGCGAAACTGATAAACCAATTTTATTAAAAAGGGGACTTTCTGCAACTTATGAGGAATTATTGATGGCAGCTGAATACATAATGAGCAGGGGAAATACAAAAGTAATTCTTTGTGAAAGAGGAATTAGAACTTTTGAAACTGCAACAAGAAATACTTTGGATGTTACAGCTATTCCATTCTTACACGAAAAAACTCACCTTCCTGTAATTATTGATCCATCTCACGCAGCTGGAATTTCAAGATATGTAAAAGATTTGTCCCTTTCTGCAGCAGCTGTTGGAGCTGATGGACTTATGATTGAAGTCCACGAAAATCCTGCAAAAGCATTTTCAGATGGGGCCCAATGCGTAGTACCAGATGATTTTGACAAAATTTTAAAGGCGAGTAAAAAAATCCACGATTTAAGAAAGGAAATCTAAAATGGGTCAAAGCTTTGGAAAAAATTTAAAAGTTACTATTTTTGGATCAAGCCACCAAGAATATATGGGAGTGGTAATTGATAATATAAAACCTGGTTTTGAAATTGATATGAATAAACTCAATGAATTTATGCAAAGAAGAGCTCCGGGAAAATCAAAATTTACCACAAAAAGAAAAGAAAGTGATAAGATAAATTTTATTTCTGGCCTAAAAGGAAATAAAATAATTTCAAAAACCATAACTGCCCTTATAAAAAATACAGATTTTAAATCTAATGATTACAATAATACAAATGATATTCCAAGGCCATCTCACGCAGACTATACAAGTTTTATAAAATACGGAAAAGATATGGATATGAATGGAGGAGGGCCATTTTCTGGAAGACTAACTGCTCCATTTTGTCTTGCTGGAGGAATTGCAAAACAAATTTTAGAAGAGAAAAATATAAAAATTTCATCAAGAATTAAAAATATTGGTGGAATTTCTGATATAAATCTTGATTTAGCAAATCCTCCAATGAAAGATTTAGAAGAAATTTCTTATAAAGAAATTCCTGTTTTAGATGAAAAAAAGGAAGCGGAAATAAGAAAATTATTGGAAGATGTTAGAAAAAAAGGAGATTCTATAGGTGGAATCTGCCAAGTTTTTGGAGAAAATATACCAAAGGGTTTGGGAGAACCTATTTTTGATTCTTTTGAGGCAAAAATTTCTTTTCTTTCTTTTGGAATTCCTGGACTTAGGGCAATCTCTTTTGGGGAAGGATTAAAGTCAATAAAAATGAGAGGATCAGATCACAACGACCAATTCGAAATTAAAAACGGCAAGGTAAAAACTATTACTAATAATGCTGGAGGGATTGTGGGTGGAATTACAAATGGTATGCCTGTAGTTTTTGATTTGATTTTTAAACCAACACCATCAATATCTTTATGTCAAAAATCATTTTCTATAAGTGATAAAAAAGAAAAACATCTAATAATAGAAGGTCGTCATGATCCTTGTTTTGCTCTTAGGACTCTTCCAATTGGAGAATCTATCCTATCCCTTATAGTTTTGGATTATTTATATGAATAAAGATTATTTACTTAAAAATTTAGAAAATGAGAAAATAGAACTTGAAGATTTAAAAAATCTTGATAGATATTTGAAAGAAAAATATAAGAGATTTTTATCAAAAAAATATGATGGAAATTTTTCGAAATTTCTGGAGAAAAAAATTATAAAAGAAAATTTTCCAAAAAATGCAAAAGTTGGTCTAGGTGGAGCAAAAGGATCTTATGCTGACCAAGTAGGTCATATTATTTTTCCAAAAGGTGATATAAAATATTTTAAAAGATTTGACCAAATTTTGGATGCTATTGATGAAAATATTTGTGAATTTGGAATTCTTCCCTTAGAAAATTCTTCCTATGGGTCAGTAAAAGAAGTTTATAATTTGATGCTTGATAGAAATTTTTATATTTTGGGAAGTTATAAACTCAATATTAATCATTATCTACTAGGAAATTCTTTTTCAAAAATTTCTGACATTAAAGAAGTTTATTCTCATCCTCAAGCTTTGGGTCAATGTAGAAAATATATAATTGACCATGGATTTATCCAAAATGAATATTATAATACGGCTCTTGCTGCAAAATTAGTTAAAGAAAAAAATGATAAAAATATTGCAGCAATAGGATCAAAATTTTGTGCAAATCTTTATGGCTTAAAGCTTCTTGATGAAAACATACAAAATGTTTCAAATAATTACACCAGATTTATAATTGTAGGCAAAGACTTAAAAATATATGAAAAAGCAGATAAAATTTCTGTAAGATTAAAGGCTCTTGATAGGCCAGGGTCCTTGTTTGATATATTAGAAAAATTTAAAATTTTGGATGTAAATATGACAAAACTAGAATCATCTCCAATTCCTGGTTCTGACTTTGAATTTATTTTTTATTTTGATTTTGAAGGATCTATTAAAGAGAAAAAAATAAAAATTTTATTAGATTTTTTAAAGGAAAATGCTAGAGATTTTGAATTTATGGGTTCCTACATAGACTTTAGCAAGATAGTTGACAAAAATACAAATTAACTATATAATCAAAATAACTTATAAGTTAGAAAATAAAAATAAAGCTTTGATCAGAGGTAAGTAAGTTTTACAAATCTTTTATAGAGAGCTTATGTGTGGTGGAAATAAGCAAAGATCTAAAACTGAATGGATCTGAGAGTGCTCGGGTGAAAATAGTAGTCTAAGCCGTCTTCCCACGTTATAGGGATATGATATGAAATTATTTTAAATTAGTATCAGAATAAAGATGTGTATTATTTATTAAAATTTATTTTACATAAAAAGGATGGCACCGCGAATTTAACCATTTGCTCCTTCATGGAGCAGGTGGTTTTTTTATTGGAAAAATTTAAGAATTTAGGAGAAAAATAATGAAAACAAAATCAATAACTCAATCTGCAATTTTACTTGCTATAGCAACAATACTTCACTTAATACCAGGATTTGTAGGGATGGTAAAGCCTGATTTTATGTTGGTATTTATATTTACAATTATAATTTTAAATAAAGATTTTAAAACATCTCTTGCAGTAGGAATAGCTGGGGGAATTTTGGCAGGAATGACAACAAGTGCACCTGGTGGATTTTTGCCAAATTTTGTAGATAAAATTATTTCATCATTATTTGTATATGTGGCTGTTAAATTTTTTGAAAAAATAAAAATGGAAAATAATTTTTCAGTAGGATTTTTATATTTTATAGGAACTGTAATTTCTGGATTTGTATTTTTATTTTTGATGAATCTAGCAGGCGCTCTTCCTGAAAGTATGGGATTAGGATTTATGTTTCTTAGCTTAGTTATACCAACAGCAGGAATAAATATTTTTGTAGGATTATTTTTTGATAAGATAATGAATATGTATAATAGAAAAATAGCAAGGTCCATAGGATAATCAAGGAGAAATCCTTGATTTTTTTATGCCATAAAATTTATTTTAATAAAAAAGTTATAAATTATTATTTTATTTTTTCGAAAAAAGTTTATAATAATAAGAATAAAAGTATATAAATTAGAAAGAGGTTTGTCCTATGGATAAAATTATAAAAATGAATAGTGAGCTGAGCGATTTTTTGTGGGGTTATCCTATGATAGTTGCTCTTCTTTTTGGAGGACTTATTTTAGTTTTTAGGTCAAATTTTTGGGTCTTTAAGAATTTTTCCTATATTTTCAAAAATACTTTTGGAAGACTTGTTAAGGATTCAAAATCGGATGAAAATTCAATTTCTCCTTTTGAAGCAGTTTCTACTGCCCTTGCTGGAACAATAGGGGCTGGAAATATTGTAGGTGTTGCAACAGCAATTGGTTTTGGTGGACCTGGGGCTATTTTTTGGATGTGGATTGCAAGTTTTGTTTGTATGACTACAAAAATGGTTGAGGTTACAATGGCGGTTGCTACAAGAGTTTCTGATGATGATGGAAAATATATTGGTGGGCCCATGTATTATATTGAAAAAGGAGCTGGGTCAAAATTTTTGGCAAAAGTTTTTTCATTTTTTGCCTTTATAGCAATTATTGGAACAGGAGCTTTGGTTCAATCAAATTCTATTTCTGAATCATTAAATGCAATGACTGGTTTAAATCTTCATATCGGTGGAATTTTGATTGTAATTTTTATGCTTTTGGTTGTTGTTGGTGGTATAAAAAGGATTGGAGCTTTTGCATCAAAAATTGTACCGATAATGTCAGTTTTTTATATTGTTGGTTGTCTTTTAATTCTTATTTTACAAATTGAAAATTTACTACCAGCTTTTAAAGAAATTATTGTTTGTGCTTTTTCTGGAAAATCTATTGCAGGAGGGGCCACTGGTTCTGGAATTTTACTTTCTATAAGATGGGGACTTGCTAGAGGAATTTTTTCAAATGAAGCAGGACTTGGTACTGCGCCAATGGCCCATGCAACAAGTCATACAGATCATCCAATTAGACAGGGAATGTGGGGAGCGATTGAAGTTTTTATTTCTTCAATGATTATTTGTACGATGACAGCCCTTGTAATTATAACTAGTGGCTTGTATGAAATTAAGGGACTTGAAGGAGCAGCCCTAACGGCAGCATCTTTTTCAAAAACTCTTCCTTTGGGAAAATATATTGTTTCTCTTGCCTTAATTTTATTTGCCTTTACAACAGCAGTTTCTTGGTGTTATTACGGCCAAAGATGCGTAAAATATTTGACAGGATCTACAAAGATATCTGAAATTTTTAAATATGCCTATATTGGTTTTTGTTATATAGGATCAATTGGTGGATTAAAATTTGCTTGGTCTGTGGCTGATACTGCAAATGCCTTAATGGTAATTCCAAATATAATTGCCTTAATAATAATGAGTGGAACATTTAGAAAAATACTAAAAGATTTTGATAAGTACAAGATTTCAGAAAAAAGAGGAAATTATGCTTGGACTTATGATAATAAATGGGAAAAATATTTTGAAAAATAAAAAAAAAGACTTTTGCATATATATTTGCAAAAGTCTTTTTTAATTATTTATTTAATTGTTCAAGCAAGAAATCTGGGTCTATTCCATGAACCATGCAAGCTTCATCAAGTGTTTCATATAATGATGAAGGACAAGCTATACAACCCATTCCGATTGAAAGGAAAGTATTAATAGATTCTGGTTTTGCTTGAATTATATCACCGATTAACATATCATGTGTAATTTCAACTTTTTCTTTTTTTCTTTCTTCTAAAGCCATAAAATCCTCCTTATGTCTAAGACCTATTTTACTATAATAGATATTAAAAATCAAAGTAAATTACTAGGAATTAGGGTACAATTAAGTTGGTGATAATATGAATGAAAAAAATTTAGAAAAAATAATGACTTTAAGGAAAAAACTAGAAGAATTAGATCAGGATTTGAATAAAATTAAAAATAAAAATTCATTTTTTAAATTTTTCCTAAAATCTTTGGTCTTATCTTTTATTTTTTTACTTAT
>URRX01000038.1 GCA_900550345.1 uncultured Anaerococcus sp.
AATTCATTGTATGAGCTATACTCCAAAATTATCCTGTATAATTTGAATATCGCATAAATCCCAATAGTAATTATTGTGTTAAAAATAGCGTAATTTCTAAAACCATTAAGATATCCTAAAGGTATTTGTTCAAATTCTAAATCAAATCTTACATATAAGGCCAAAAAATATGCCAAATTAATTATTATTATGTCAAATACCAAAAGTATTAGAGTTTTTTTATTCAAAACATTTTTAATATTCATATGCTTCCTTCTTATCTTCCATTAATTAATATCGATTTTCATTTTAAATATAATTTAAAATTTATTAAATATTAACCAAACACAATAAAAAGGGAAAAATATTCCCCTTTTATTTAACCTTATTATTATTCAATATATTTTTATGAACACTTTCAATAGACTCATCATCTGCTTGCATCATATAAAGCTCACTTGATGGCATCAAATATGATGGAAGTCCTTGGGCTCCGTAGCCTTTAATATCTTGACTATCTATTTTCCAATTTTTGTCATCTTCTAATTGTCCATTAACCATTTCTATCATTTTATTGTATGGTAAATTAGTATTTACAGATTCTAAGGCTACATCTGCTATAGAACTAAAATTCATTAAAGTTTCTGTTGATAATAATTTATTTATTATTCCAGTCATAACTCTTACTTGATTTTTTCCTCTGTCAAAATCACCTTCTGCTAGATTATATCTTTCCCTAGAAAAAGCAAGTGCCATTTCTCCATTCATATGAACTCTTCCTTGTGGGAAATTATATCCACCTATTGACTCAAAAGCTACTGGATTTTCAACTTCAACTCCACCTAACAAATCTATTAATTTTGTAAGAGTTGTAAAATTAACCTTAGCATAATAATCTATATCAATATCCAAGAAATTTTCTAATGTTTTAATTGAAGTATCAACTCCAAAAAGTCCTGCATGGGTTAGTTTATCATTTGCATTTTCACCAAGACCTGCAATATTTACATAAGTATCCCTTGGAATTGTTGTAATTAAAATTTTTCCTTTTTTAGGATTTACACTTACAATCAAATTAACATCTGATCTTGAAACATTTGAAAGAGATCCGTAAGTATCAATTCCTGAAATATATACATTAAAGCTTTGATCTTTTCCTACTTTATTATTTTCTTTTAAATTTCCATCGCCTTTAACAGAATAAGATTTCAAAACTCTAGTTTTATCTGAAAACCCTTCAATAGATTCATCAAGCATTTGTCTAAAACCTTCATTTAAAATCATTACTTGAGCGTTTCCATTTATAAGAGCCTGTGCTGATTTTATGTAATCTCCAAAATCTTCGGCGTTAATTTCTCCCTTATCTTTATTATATTTTTCTATAGTTTGGTTTATATTTTTTTCATCCATTTGTCTTGCAATGGCAACTTGAGTTTGTCCTATATCATCAATTGAATTAATATTTGATTCTTTCAATACAACAAAAGACATACGAGTTTTATTCAAGTCCTTTTTTTGATTGATTTTTTCTACAGTTTTAATTGATGTATTTGCGTAGGACATAAATATTCCTTCACATACACTTATTACTATCAATCCAACTATAAATATTGCCTTCACAACTTTACTTGCATTCTTTTTCTTAAAAATAAAGATGGAAAATCCTACAATTACAATAAGGATTAATCCCAAAATAATAAATCTCAATTTTTTTGGTAAAATATTGTATTTATTTACAAAATAAAAGAAAAGGATGTATATTATAGAAGATAAAAATATTGAAATTTTAGATATTAAGTTCTTTGTCATGGCTTTAAAATTTCTCCTTATATTATACACAATTTTTACTTAATCCTTAAATAAGGATATACTAATCTGTAACTTTTGTCAATAAATTATATACTATATTCATTGAAATTTAAAAGTTTTTTAATACTTTGGAAAATACTTATTTATTTTTACGACAAAAAAACTTTTTCCTAACATTTACTTTTATTTATGAAAAAAACCGATAAAGTATAGTTAATGATTTAAAGAGGTGATTTTATGAATTTATATAAGAAAATTTTTGACCAATTGGAAAAAATTTATGATAAAGACGAAAAAAATAAGGTGATTGAAAATTCCATTTCTAATATGGGAATAAGGGAGGCCTCCCTTGATAGAAATATTATTAATAGGCACGATTTTATTTTTTCTAATGAGGTCGAGACTAAGGATGTTACCAATCAAAAAAAGACTGGTAGATGTTGGATGTTTGCAGGGCTTAATATGGTTAGGATGCATATTGCCAAAAAACTTAATATGGAAAAGTTTGAGCTTTCCGAGTCTTTTTTGTATTTTTATGACAATATGGAAAAAGCAAATTTGTTTTTGCAAAAGGTTATTGATACAAAAAATTTGGATATTAAGGATAGAAAAGTTGAGGATGTCTTTTATTCTACTCCTGAAGACGGGGGTTATTTTGAATTTTTCTATTATTTGATCAAAAAATATGGAATTGTTCCAAAAAATGCCATGGGTGAACTTTACCATACTGATCAATCTCAATTTATGTTTTATGTTTTAGAAAATGCCCTCAAAAAAATTGCCATGGAAATTAGGAAAACTGATGATGAGAAAAAAATAGAAAATTTAAGGAAAGAAGGGCTTTCTTATGCCTATAATATTTTTGCAAAATCTATAGGAAAACCTGTAGAAAAGTTTGATTTTAAATATTATGATAAGGATGATAAATATCATATAGAAGAAAATATGACTCCAAAAGAATTTTTTGATAAGTATGTGGGTGATTTTTTTGATGGAAAAGTTAAGTTATTAAATGATCCTCGTCATCCCTACAATAGGATTTTAGTTGATAAAATGGCAAAAAACGCAGTTGACCTTAATGATCTTGTTGGAATAAATGTGGATATGGATACCATGAGTAAATTTGCCCAAAAATCTATAAAAAATAATGAGACAATGTGGTTTGCTTGCGATGTTGATATAAATGAAGACAGAGAAAGTGGAGTTTTGGATGAGAATTTATTTAATTTTGACCAAACTTTTGTTAATTTCCCAAAAATGACAAAAGAAGAAAGAATAAATTCAAGATATTCTACAGCATGTCACGCAATGAATCTTACAGGATTTGATAAAAAAGGTAAAGAAGTTAAATTTTGGAAAATAGAAAATTCCTGGGGTGAAGATGACGGCAAAGATGGATATTTTTCTATGACTGATGAGTGGTTTAGGGAAAATACTTTTGAATTGATAGTAGATAAGAAATTTTTGACAAAAAAAGTAATGGAAGCCTTTGATAAGGAGAAAATCTATTATGATGAATTTGATCCTATGTATAAGATGCTTAAAAATATTAGGTAGTATCCCATACCCATCTTGACTATGCGTAGCGAAGTGAAGCGCATGGAGAGATCTCTTTTATTATCTTTGCTAAAAGATAAGTTTTATTTTTGGATTTATTTAATACAGAGGTCTCTCCGCTCACTTTGTTCGGTCGAGATGGTTGTACTTTTTGATTCTTTTTATTGCTGAAGGATTTACTGAATTACTTTTTGATTTTTAATAGATTCAATATTTTTTTTACTTATATTTAATTGGATTTTTTTTAATTATTTTAATAATCTAAACTTTAGCCATTAAATGAATATCACCATCACCCATCTCGAGTAGATAAACAACCGTCGGTTTAGGTTGTTTATCCCAATTCATCGTGCAAAGCGAATCAAGAGATTTCTTTTTTTGTCCTTGCTAAAGGCTAAGTTTTATTTTTGGATTAATTTAATACTGAGATCTCTCGACAGGCTCGAGATGGGGTTGGGTATATTTACTCTTTTACTAAAGTATAAGTGTTTTTGTTTTATTTATATTTAATTAGATTTTTTCTAATTCTTTTAATAATATAAACTTTAGCCATTAAATGAATATCACCCTTACCCATCTCGACTAGATAAATAACCGTTGAGTTCGGTTGTTTATCCCGATTTATCGTGCCTAGTGCACGGAGAGAGCTCTTTTTTTGTCTTTGCTAAAGGCTTTTTTATTTTTATATATTCAACTAATTTTTAAAATTCTTTTATTAAAATATAAGATTAATTATATATATCTATAAAAAAATAACCCATCTTAATTTTTATTTTAAGATGGGTTTTTCTTATCTTATTTTGTTTTTTTAATATATTCTAAGGCTTTTTTGTTTTGTTCTATTGTGTAGTTTATTATATCATCATCCAAGGCATCGGACATGAACATTGATTCAAATTGGGCTGGTGGTAGTAGGATTTTTTTATCTTTCATATAATTGAAATATTTTGAATATGTTTCAAGGTCTGCTTTTTGGACGTCGTCGTAGGATTTTATTTGGTTAAATTCTCCAAAAAATATTGACATCATTGATTTATATCTTGTTACAAATCCATCCACTCCTGTTTGTTTTAAGTTATCTTTGAATCCTTCTTCTAGCATTTTTGCATATTTTTCAAGCCTTTGATAGATATCTGGATTTTCTTTTAATATTGTTAGAACGTCTAGACCCATTTTCATTATAAATGGTGAACCTGATAGGGTTCCTGCTTGATAGACTGGGCCTATTGGTGATAAGACTTCCATTATTTCTTCTCTTCCACCAAATCCTCCTACTGGCATTCCCCCTCCTACAATTTTTCCAAAGCAAAACATATCTGGTTTTACTCCAAATTCTGTAGAAATTGATCCAAATTTTAATCTGAAGGCTGTGATTACTTCGTCAAATATTAATACTATATTTTTTTCTTGGGTTATTTTTCTAAGTTCTTTTACAAATTCCAAATCTATCGGAACAACTCCCATGTTTCCTGCTATTGGCTCGAGAATTACTGCAGCTACTTGGCCTTCATTTTCTGCTAGGGTTTTTTTGACTGATTCTATGTCGTTATATTTACAAACTAGGGTGTCTTTTATTACTTCTTTTGGAACTCCTGCTGATGTTGCTACGTTAAAAGTCAAGGCTCCTGATCCTGATTTTACCAAAAGTCCATCAGAGTGACCGTGATAACATCCCTCAAATTTTATTATTTTATCTTTTTTTGTAAATCCTCTTGCACATCTTATGGCTGACATGGTGGCTTCTGTTCCAGAATTTACCATTCTTATCATGTCTGTATCAAAAGCTTCAGCCAAAAATTTTGCCATTTCGATTTCTACTTTTGTAGGAAGGCCAAAGGTAAGTCCTTCTTCCAAATATCCCTTTGCTTTTTCTATTAATTCTTTTTTTCCATGGCCCAAAATCATTGGTCCCCATGAGGAAATAAAATCTATATAGGCATCATCGTTTTCATCAACTATGGTTGATCCTTTTCCATATTTTGCAAAAAGTGGATTTCCACCAACTGCCCCAAAGGCTCTAACTGGTGAGTTTACTCCACCTGGTATATATTTTTTTGCTTGATCAAAAAGACTCATTATTTCTCTCCTCTCAATTTTTTTGCCATTTCTTTTGCGTGGTAGGTTATTATTAATTTTGCTCCGGCTCTTTTTATTGAAATTAAAATTTCATAAATTATTTCTTCATTTACAAGGCCCATTTTTATGGCATTTTTTACCATAGAATATTCTCCACTAACATTGTAGGCAACAATATTTGTGTTGAAATTATCTTTTGTCCTTTGGATTATATCCAAAAATGATAGGGCTGGTTTTACAATTATAAAGTCAGCATCTTCTTCAAGGTCAAGGTCAATTTCTCTCATGGCCTCGTTTGAATTATGGTAATCCATTTGGTAGGATTTTCTATCGCCAAATGATGGGGCAGAGTCGGCCGCGTCCCTAAAAGGTCCATAGAAATTTGATGCATATTTTGCAGAATATGCCATTATTGGAATATTTTTAAAGTTGTTTTCATCAAGAATTTTTCTAATTGCCTTTATCCTAAAATCCATCATATCTGATGGGGCAATTATGTCTGCTCCTGCCTTGGCGTGGGATAGGGCAATTTTTGCAATATAGGAAACAGTTTCGTCATTTAAAACGTGACCTTCGTGGTCTAAAATTCCACAATGACCGTGGTCTGTGTATTCGCACATACAAACATCGGTTATTACTAATAAGTCTTTATTTATTTCTTTTATTTTTCTAACAGCTTTTTGGATAATTCCATCTTCTGCATAAGCTTCAGATCCGTGGTCGTCTTTTTTATTTGGGATTCCAAATAAAATTACTGCTTTTACTCCTAAATCTATAATCTCATTTATCTCATCTTCTAATTTATCCAAGGAAAAATGGTAGCAATCTGGCATTGAAGGAATTTCTTTTTTTATACCTTCCCCTTCTACAACAAAAAGTGGGTAAATAAAGTCTGAAATTTCAAGGCTAGTTTCTTTTGTCATTTGTCTTAAAACTTTGTTTTCTCTAATTCTTCTCATTCTCATAATCTTCTACTATCCTTTCTATCAAAGAATCTACGCTTTGTTTTTTGGATTCTTTGTACACTTCTAGTCCATGATTTTTTATTGTTTGGCTGGTAATTTGTCCAATTGAATATATTTTTGTATTTTTTAGTGGCTCTTTGCCATAAATTTCTACAAAATTATTTACGCAAGATGATGAAGTGAAAATCACCCCATCAAAATCAAGTTCAATATCTTCTTTTTCTGCCCTTATATTGTCGTAAATTTCAATTTCATCCAAGTCTCCCATCTTGCCAAGGCCTTCTATGATTTTTTTCCTTGATAAGTTTGAGTGAGGGAAAAATATTTTCTCATCTTTTTTTACATATTTTGCCATTTGGTCAAGGAGATTTTCTCCGACAAAATTTCTTGGCACTATTTGAACTTTCAAATTATATTTTTCTATTTCTTTTTTGGTTTTTTCTCCTATTGCTGCGATTTTAACTTTTCCTATATCTCTTATATCATGATTTTCTATTAATTTATCGAAAAATATTTTTACAGCATTTTTGGATGTAAATACCAAATAATCATAGGAGAAATCTTTGAATCTTTCTTCAAGTAAATTGGTATTTTTTTCTGAAATTCTTATTGTTGGGACAATTTTTACATCAAATCCCAAATCTTCTAGCCTTTCTCTGTCCTTTATTGATGACTCATAATCACGAGTTAGGACGATTTTTTTTTCTAAATTTTTATTTTCAAAATAATTTAGATATTCTCTAAGTCCAACCGTATCAGAAACTACAATTATGGCAGGTCTTTCGATTTTTTCAAGATCAATCTCTTCCAAAACTTTTTCTATAGTTGATGTGTAAACTTTTTGTTTTGGACTTGACCCATTTGAAATAATGGCAATTTTTTTATCCTTTTTTATGCCCCCATCTATCAAATCTTTTATAATATTTGGAAGATTTTTAAGTCCCATATAAAATACTAGGGTTCCTGGAAGTTTGGCATATTTTTTGAAATCTTCATTTTTATTTTCTGACCTGTGGCCTGTAATAAAGGAAATTGATGTTGCCATATTTCTGTGGCTTGCTGGAATTCCTGCTGTGTTTAGGCAAACTATTCCCGATGTAAGACCAGGCAAGGTTTCAAATTCTAATCCATTTTCTTTTATAAAAAGAGCCTCTTCAGATCCTCTTCCAAAAACATAAGGATCTCCACCCTTTAATCTCACAACTTTTTTGCCAGTTTTTGCCTTATCAACCATTAATTTATTTATGTCATCTTGGCTTAATACATGGTCGCCCATAGATTTTCCCACATAATACAAGTCTTTATTTCTATATGGGTCAAGAATTTCTTGGTTTAAAAGCCTATCGTAAATTATTACATCTGCCTTATCTAGGGCTTTTTTCACGGCAAGAGTTATATTATTTTTAGAACCAATACCTGCCCCTGCAAGGATAATTTTTTTGTAGGATTTTTTCTTTAAATTTCTTGCCAATTTTTGGGCAAGATTAATCCTATCAGAAATATTTCCTGAAACTTTTTGGTAATTTATCTTATCATCCTTGTCAAAGGCCATAGAGCCTGTTAGGGTAATTTGATCTTGGTCAATTTCTGTAAAAATTCCCATAGGAGTCGAACAATCTGCTCCCAATTCTTTTTGAAAGGCCCTTTCTGTTTCCATTCTAAAAAGAGTATTATTGTCAGAATTTTTCTCAAAAATTTCAAATAATTTTTTATCTTCTTTTCTAATTTCTATGCCCAAAATCCCCTGGCAAGGTGAAGGGGTAAAAATGTGAGGATCTAGGTCAAAGTTTATTTTTCCGTCAAGACCTGCCCTTTTTAGGCCAGATTTTGCAAGGATAACCCCATCAAGATTTTCACTTTGAATCTTTTTTATTCTTGTTTCAACATTTCCCCTGATTGCCTTAAATTTTATATTTGAAAAATAATTTTTCCCCTGACAAACTCTTCTATTTGATCCAGTTCCTACAAGGGCATTGTTCAAATCATCCATTTTTTTAAAAATATCTTTTCCAACAAAACAATCTCTAGGATCTTCTCCCCTTAAAGGTGGAGTAAAAATCAATCTTTCATCAATTTGTGATGGCATATCTTTTAAAGAATGAACTGCCAGATCAATTGTTTTATCCAAAAGTTTTTCTTCAATTTCTCTTACAAAAACTCCCTTCGAATTAAGTTGATCAATTTTTTTATCTCTATTTCTATCTCCCTTGGTAGAAATTTCTATAATTTGAGCATCAAGGCCTTCTTTTTCCAAAATATCCTTTACCATATTTGCCTGGATCAAGGCAAGCTTACTTGGTCTACTTCCTATTTTTATCATTAAATCTTCTCCAAATATTTTTTCAAAAATTCCTTATCTTCCTTATAAAGGTCCAACAAAAGAGCCTTATTATAATTTCCGTTTTTTCTTAATTTGTAACGAATTTTTATCATTAATTCTATTTTTTCCTTATCAAGACTATACAAATATTTTTCCAAATCATCTCCAATAAGAGAAGAAACAATTGGAATTTGACCCTTACTTGATATAGAAATATCTACAAATTCATTGGAAATATTTTTCCTTAAATAAAAATCACTTCCAAAAGAATCAGACAAGTCCAAACTACTAATTCCTAAATCTTTAGCTTTTTTTCTCAAAATCTTATTTAATTTATTATCACCTGTTGCCAAAAATAAAAAATCACAGGGAGGGAAAATAAAATTTTCATCAATATTTTTTTTAATAATTTTTATCCTATGTGAATTTTCTCTATAAAGTTTTAGAATTTCTCCATCAAATTCTTTTGCATATACAAGAAATACAAACTCCCCTTTTAGAAGAGATTTTATTTTTCTTTTTGCAATTTCTCCTCCACCTAGAAATAAGCAAATCTTATCTTTTGAATCTATAGAAATTGGAAAATATCTCATTTTTTATATACCTTTGTCAAAATTTTTAAAGTTTTATCAAAGTCTTCATCATGATTTTCTTTAATATTTAAAACTGGATCTCGAGCAATTTTTTTTAGGGCATTTCTTACTGCCTTGTCTACCTTCTTTTTTTGAGAAGCTGTCATATCAGTCTTTCTAAAAATATAATCCATTGTCTTATCAGCCAAATCATCACATCTGTCATTTAAATCTTTTAAAATATAGTCAATCTTAACTTCCTTCATCCATTTATAAAATTCCTCAGATTTTTCATCAATATTAGCCCTATAAGACTGTAAAATTGTTCTTCTTTTATCAAAATTTTTTCTAGAAATATCCTTAATTGAATCAACATCAAAAAGTTTTATATTAGAAAAATTTGCAATTTCAGGATCACAATCTCTAGGAAGGGCAAGGTCAAAAATATTTATTTCATTTTTTATATTTTTAAAATAATCTTTTTTTAGAACAAGGTGGGGAGAAGCTGTTGCAGAAAAAATAAAATCCATGTCTCCAAGATTTTCTTGGATTTTTTCATAAGAAATAATATTTATATTTCCGTATTCCTTTTGCATTTTTATAGACTTATCCATATTCCAATTTGAAATATAAATATTTGCTCCTGTTTCCATCAAATTTTCTATACAAAGTCTTCCAATATTTCCAATTCCAATTACAAGGACGTTTTTATTTGATAAATTTCCAATCTCTTGAGCTTTTTTTACGGAAATATATGGAAGAGAAAGTGGAATGTGGGAAATATTTGAATCTGATTTGATTTTTTTGGAAAGATTTATAGCTCTTTTTAGGGCTTCTGATAAGATTTTTTTACAAAAACCCAGACTAAGACTTGTCTCATAAGCATCGCTAACTTGACCCAAAATTTGATCTTCCCCTACAATCAAAGAATCAAGCCCACTAGTTAGAGAAAAAAGATGATTAATGGCATCTAAATCTTTTTTTACAAAAATAAAAGGTGATAGGTCATCAATAGAAAAATAATTTTCAAAAAATTCCACAAAAAAATCATTAGAAAACTTATTTTCACTAGATAAGGCGAAAATTTCAGACCTATTACAAGTTGAAAGAATAACAACTTCCTCAAAACCATAATTTTCCAAAATTTCACTGGCTTCTATAATATCAGAATCTTTAAAATGAACTTTTTCTCGAACATCAATTCCCGCTCTATGATGATTTAAACCAAATGAATAAAAAAACAAAAAATCTCCCCCTAATATTTACTAGTAACATTATACTATTTTAAAAAACAAAATAAAAAACGGCCTAGGCTTGGAAATAAAAATACAAAAAATTTAATTTTAAAAAAATATTTTTAACAGTAAAAAAACAGGTAC